>JBBSES010000111.1:0-10853 GCA_038239465.1 Gemmatales bacterium | reverse complement strand
CCTTCCCTACGTGTTGAAAAGCCTGTGGCGCCATCGCACCCGGTCGCTGCTCACCGTCAGCGGCGCCGCGGTCGCGCTGTTCGTCTTCACGTTCGTCGGCGCCGTGCAAGAAGGACTGGCGCGACTGACCCACGACCGCCAGGCAGAGCGTTCGTTGATCGTCTTCCAGGCCAATCGCTTCTGCCCCAGCACGAGCCGGTTGCCGGAAGATTACGCGCGGGCCATTACGGCGATGCCCGGCGTGCAAGACGCGGTGCCGATCAAGGTGTTCATGAACAATTGCCGCGCCAGTCTCGATTTGGTCGTCTTTCACGGGATGCCGCCGGACAAGCTGCGCGAGGCCCGCGACATTCGCCTCATCGCCGGCGATTGGGATCAATTTTTACGCCAGCGCGACGCCGCCCTCGTCGGCCAGGCGCTGGCTCGGCGGCGCAATCTCGAAGTGGGCCGCAAGTTTTCCATCGGCGAAGTGACCGTTACCGTGGCGGGCATCTTCACCGCGCCCAACCCGACCGACGAGAACTTCCTGTTCGTGCCCTTGGAGTTTCTGCAAAGAACGCGCGGCCTCAACTCGGTCGGTCTGGTCACGCAGTTCGAGGTGCGCCTGCAGGAAGGCGCCGACCCGTATGCCGTGTCGAAGGCCATCGACAACGCCTTTCGCGGCGGTCCCGTGCCGACCGACACGCGGCCCAAGGGGGTCTTCCAGGCCAACGCCGTCGGCGACCTGATTAGCTTGATTAGTTTCGCCGGCTACCTGGGCTATGCCTGCGTCGGCCTCGTCCTCGCCCTGGTGGCGACGACCACGGTGATGGCCGTGCAAGACCGAGTGCGCGAACACGCGGTCCTCCAAACGCTCGGCTTCTCCGGCGCGCGCATCTTCGGTTTGATCCTGAGCGAGAGCCTCATCGTCAGCGTGGTCGGGGGCATGGTGGGCGTCGGCGCGGCGCTCGCCGGCCTGGCCTGGAGCCGGCTGGCCATCGGCACGGAGGGGATCACCATCGCCTTCGCGCCGTCGGTCGGCCTGGCGCTGACGGGCTTGATCGTCACGAGCGCGGTGGGGTTCGTCGCGGGAATGGTCCCGGCGTGGCAGGCGGCGCGGGCGGAGATCGTGACTTCGTTGCGTTCGCTGTGAGCCGCACCCGGCCTCAAGGCCGGGTACTCGTAAGAGGCGATAGCCGCGCGGTTGGCAACAGCGCTAGTTCGCCGCGCGCCCTTCCGCCCGTTTCCAGGACTGATGGGCGTCGCGGACGATGCGCAAGTCTTTCGGCCCGTCGGCCAATTCCTTGAGGGCTTGCCGCGCGGGCCCAGTGCCGATGCGTTCCAAAGTCTCGACGGCTCGGCCCAGCCGCAAGGCGGCCGGGGGGAGGCCGTCTGCCTTGGCCGCCAGGGCGAGTAAGCGCTCGACGCGCTGCCGCACGTCGAGTGGGGGACCGCTTTTCAGCGCTTCGGTCAGCGCCGGCTCCGCCAGTTTGCCCACGCTCGCCAAATCCTCGGTGGCGGACTGCCGCGCCGCGAACCGGGGACTATCGAGGTCTTTGATCCAGCGCGCGACGTTTTCCGGCGCGGCGAAGTCGCGCCGATCGGCGAGGCGATCGCGCAGGAACGGAAGGGCGGCTTCGGGAATCGTCGCCAGGCGCCAACTTGCTTCGTCGGCGCTGCTCGGCTCGCTGGCCAACGACCGCCACAGCGCCGCCAGACCATCCGCCGTGGCGTCCATCTTCGATGTGTCTGCCTCGTCGCGCGGCCGGCCCAAGTCCCAGATGAGGGCCGCGGCCGGCCCGGCCGTCGCCAGGCGCCGGCCATCCCCGGCGAAGGCGAGCGCGTGCGCTGGGCCTCCGGCCGACCGGAACACGCGCCGCTCCTGGCCGCTCGCTACCTCCCACAGGCGGATGGCGCCGTCGTTGCTCACCCATGCCAGCACGCGGCCGTCCGGCGCTATTGCCAGGGCACGCACGGCGCCGTCCCAGCCGCCGAGTTGACGCGGCTCCTTGTCCCCGGCCGCTGAAAAGAGGCATACCGTGCTGTCGCGGCTGGCCGACGCCAGCCCGCCGCCGTCCGGGAAGAAGGCCAATCCCGTGACGTGGTTGCGGTGGCGGTGCGGCCGCGCCACGACTTCCCCGGAGGCCGTGTCGCGTATCGATATCTGCCGGTCTCGACTCGCCGAGGCCAGCCTTTTGCCGTCGCCCGAGAACGCGAGGGCCACGATGCCGCGCCCCGCGTCTTCCCAACGATGGATGGCCTGGCCGTCACTCGCGTCCCGGACGCAGACGTGGCCTTCCGCGCCGGTCGCCACCGTCTTGCCGTCCGGGGCGAACGCGACGACTTGCATCTTGGCTTTCGGATCGCCGAGCCGTCGCTCTTCCTTGCCCGTGGCCACGGTCCACAGGCGCGCCGTGCCATCAACAGAACACGAGAGCAAACGCCCGCCATCGGCGGCGAAGGCCACGCCGTTCACCGTGTCGGTATGCCCTTCGAGGCGGCGCGTTTCCTTCCCTGTATTGGAATCGCGCAACGAGATCTCGTTCCCCGCCCCGAGCGCTAGCGTTTTGCCGTCGGGCGACCAGGCCAGGCAACCCAGGTACGTGGGGGGCGTTCGCGGGGAGGGAGCGGACTTCGAGGACCGCGCCGAGCGGCAACACCCCGACGGGCGGTTCGGCCGCCAGGAGCGCGGCGGGGAGGAAAGCCAGGAGCGTGGTGGCACGAAGACGGGACATGACGGGAACTCCTTGACGCGCGCGGCGCGGACTCGTTATGGGGACGACCGAGCGCCCGCCCGTTAACCGGCGCGGCAATCGATCAAGCGGCGACTCTTGCCGTGTCGATAACCATCGATACGCCGCGCTGGCTTTCCTTTTCCCCGCGAGGATTGGCGATGCACTTCCGATATGCGCCCCTGCTCGTCCTGGTCTTTCTTCCCCATTTCGCGCAGGCCGCCGACCCGGCGCCGACGACCATCACCTTGCAAGAGTTACACTGCGCCGGCTGCGTCAAGAAGGTGACGGTGAAGTTGCTGGCCGTGCCGGGCGTGGCCAAGGTGGAAGCCGATCAAAAGACGGCGACGGTGAAGGTGGCGCCGAAGCCGGATGCCGCCCCGTCGCCGCGCGCTCTGTGGGAAGCCGTCGAGAACGCGGGGCAAATCCCGGTGAAATTGCAGGGACCGGGCGGGACGTATACGGCGCTGCCGCCGTCGTGAACCTATTGGTAACTGCGCGGCATATGCGACTTGCATTCTCCCCTCCCCGCTTCGGGGAGGGGAGCCAGAAGGAGAATGTGAACGCGCCCTCACTTGCCCGGCACGACCGCGATGTGCCCGTCTTGCGTGATGTACACCAGGTTGCCGTTGTTCTCGTCGCGGAAGACCTCGATGCCGTACTTCTTCGCCTTCTCCCAATTCAACTCGCCGGCCGGCCGCGATTTCAGGTCCAGGCCGTGGACCCACTTCGGCCCCTTGGCATCTTGCTGAGCGCAGGCGTTCTCCACGCGCTGCCCGAGAATGATGCCGATCAACAAGCAGACCATGCCAATCACACCGATCGCGCCACGGTTCGACATGCTCGACCTCTCGTTTAGATGACCACGGATGGAACGCACCTTGTCCAAGAGAGTGTAGACGATTGCCAAGGATTCGGCTAACGCCCAGAATGCCGGAAGCGCAGCCCTTGACTCTTTTGCCGCGCCGCTCGCCGTCTGCCCTGATATCCCCTGTCATCCCCCCTGCCAGCACGCCGATGAATCCCGACGATGGCCCGCGGTCCAATCAAGGGGGAGCGTATGAACCGGCGCGTCTTGTGCTGCATGGTCGTACTGGCATGGGGAGCCGCGCCGGCGGGCGCCCAGGAGTTGAAGGCGACTCCATCCGCCCTCGGCTCCGAAACCGTCTGCTGGAATGGGGAGCCTGCCTCTCTTGAGGCCGGCTTTTACGGCGAGGTCGATTACCTCCTGTGGTGGGTTAAGACGGTCTGCCTGCCCCCGGCGGCGCTCACGACCGGCAGCGGCGCCGATCCGATACCGGGCGCCGTGGGTCAGCCGAACACGCGCGTGGTCCTCGGCGAACACAAGTTCGATTTCGGCGTCGGCTCCGGCATTCGCGTCGGCGTCGGCGGTTGGCTCGACGCCGATAAAACGTTCGCCCTCGAAGGCAGCGGTTTCCTGATCGAACGGCTGGCGGCGAATCAGTCGTTCAGTTTGCCCGCGAATAGCACGTTGCCCACGTTCCTTCCGTTCAAGACGGCGGTCGGCACGCAGAGCGCGTTGCCGCTCTCGACGCCGGACGTCAGTCGGTCGAGCGCGTTGGCCGTCGGCAGCGCTCGCCTCTGGGGCGCCGAGGCCAACGTCGTCGCTTGCCTGCTCGATGGCCCGCTGTGTCCGGCCCGCGCCGACGGCCAACCCGACGACGACGTGATCATGATCCGCTGGTCGGGCCTAGTCGGCTTCCGCTTTCTCAGCCTGGAGTACACCGACACCCTCACCAATCGCCTGGAGATGGCAAGCTCTTTCTCGCAAGGCTCGAACCGCTTCAGCACGCAGAACCGCTTTTACGGCGGACAGGTCGGCACACGCCTCGACCTCGCGCGCCACGGGTTAATCGTCAGCATGATCGGCAAGGTCGCGGTCGGCACCACCAACGAGGCGATCGACGTACTGGGCATTCCCTCGCCGACGGCCGGCCCGTTCTTCGCCTTGCCGACGAACGCGGGCCGACGCACCGGCTCCGACGTGGCCGCCGCCCCCGAGGCGACGATGCGCGTCGCCTATCGTTTGACGGACCATCTCACGCTGACGGCCAACTACACTTACATCGGCTGGACCAGCGTGCTTTGCCCCGGCGACCAGATCGATTCGCGCCTCAATCCGACGCAACTGCCCGGACGGGGGCCGTTCGTGGGGCCGGCGCTGCCCGCGCCTCAGTTCGTCCACACCGACTTTTGGACGCACGGGCTGGGGCTGGGCGCCGAGATACGATTTTGATTTGTTTACGTTTCGCGCAACGCACTTGGCCTTGACCCTCCTTCACCCCCGCGTTATGGTCCCGCCGCTTTCGCACCTTTACCTTTAGTGATTTGTAAAGACTCACGTTGCTCCTCGCCGATCACGCGAGGGAACGGGGCGGAAGCAATCGTCCTCGGTGCCGGGTCGGGCATCGGGCCATGATTCGGGGGAACCGGCACGATCGCCGGCACGGGGGTTGGACGGGAAAGGAGGCCATGGTGGCACGGGCAATGACGCGAGGTTGGCTCCGGGTGGCGGTGGTCGCGGTCGCGCTGGCTGCGCTGGCGGATGGCGGGCCATTGGGGGCTCAGGGCCGCCGGGCACACAATCAGCTGGCGTCGGGCATCGAGATGTACCGGCGCGGCGAATACGAATTGGCCGACACCGCCTTCCAGCAAGCGCTGGTCGGCCAGGAAGACCTGAGCGCCACCGAACGCCAGGAACTCAACAATCGCATTCAACTGAATAGCACCGCGCTGCAGAGCCGGCGCGACGGCCAGGAGCAGCTGCGTCAAGCCGACGCCGCCTTCCGCGCCGGCCGGTCCCCGGAGGCCGCCGAACTCCTCAAGGACGTGCTGAACAATCAGTTCCTCAATAGCGCGGACAAGCAAAAAGCGCAGCAGCTTAACGAGCAGATGCGGCCTCGCGCCGCGGCGCCGACGCAGGCGACCCCATCGACCGGAGCCACGCCGTTGCTGCGTGCCCGCGCCAAGCTGGAGCAGGCGCGCAAACTGCTAGCCAAGGGGGATTACGCCGCTGCCGAGTCGCTGGCCAACGAGGCCGACGGCCTGGGCGCCACTTACATGCCCGGCGAGGACACGCCGAGCAAGGTCCGCGCCGACGTGGCCAAGGCCCGCGCTTCGGCCAAGGCCGCCAAGCCCGACGCCAAGGCCGTGGCCACCAAGCTTGACGCCAAGAACACGCCGGCCAAGCCCGAGGTCAAGGACGCCAAGGCCATGCTCGCCGCCGGCCGCGCCGCCCTGGAAAAGGGCGACGTGAACCAGGCCGAGCAGCTGGCCCACGACGCCGAGAAAGCCGACACCGGCTGGATGCCGCACATGTTCGGCGACAGCCCCGCCAAGCTGCTCAAGGACGTGCAGACCGCCCGCGCCAAGCTGGCGACGCCCAAGCCGGGCACGGCGCCGACGACGGTGGTCACGGGTCCGAATTCGCCCAGGTCGCCGACGACGCCGAACACCAAGCCCGACGCCATGACCGCCGCGCCCAGTACGGCCAAGCCGAAGGACAACGCCGCCGTGGCGACCGGCCCCGGCGCCGCCAAGCCGAGCGAGGCGAGCAATGCGACGAAGGATACCGCTCCCAAGAAGGACGGGTCGACCTTCGCGTTGTTCCCGTGGTTCAACAAGAAGGACGAGCCGGCTAAGCCGACGGACGACAAGGCCATGGCCAGCGGCCCGAAGCCGGGCGACAGCCTGCCGCCCGCTAAGCCGAAGGACGGCATGGCCAACGCCACGGGTCCGAAGCCGGGCGACAGCCTGCCTCCCTCGAAACCCAAGGAAACCGCGTCGATCCCCAAGATGCCCGCGCCGACCGCGGCCGACAACGAAGGCGCCCGCGATCTCATCAAGCAGGGACGCAAGGCGCTGCAGGACAACCAGGTTGCCAAGGCCAAGGACTGCGCCGAGCAAGCCGCCCGCAAGAAGCCGACGTTCGAGTGGTGGGAGGACAATCCCGAAAAGCTGATGACCGACGTGCGCCGCGCCGAAGCCAAGAGCAGCGCGCCCGCCGCCGTGGTGCAGGCCGGCGTCAAGCCGGACGATAAGGCCAAGCCGGCCGAGACTCCCGCCGGCGATCCGCGCCAGCAGCTGCAACAGGCGCGCTCGCTGTTCTCGCAGGGCAAGCTCGACGAGGCCAAGGCGCTGGCTCAGAAGGCCAACGTCAACCCCGGCGCTAAGTGGGGCCTGTTCGAGGACAACCCGGAGAAGCTGTTCGTCGATATCCAGAAGGAGCGCGTCAAGCGCGACAAGGACGAGTCGGTGAAGCTTCTCGCCGAAGCGCGGAAAGCCTACGAACAGAATAAATTCGAGGAGGCCGAGACCAAGGCGTACAAGGCCAGCCGGATGCACGGCGCCTACAGCGTCTGGGACCTGGGCGACCGTCCCGACCGTCTGCTGGGCGAAATCCAGACGGCGAAGGTCAAGGGCCGCAAGACGACGTTGCCGGACGCCCCGCCCGTCGCGGTCGTGAAGAACGATCCGAAGATCAAGCCCGAGACGCCGCCGGTGAGCGGGTCCAAGCCGACCGACGCGGCCCCGGCCCCGCAGTGGCCGGCCGAATCGCCGGCCGCCGTGGTGCGGCAAAAGCCGGCGACGCCGCCCGCCGCCGTCGCGCAGCAACCCTCCACACCGCCGACGTTCGCGCCACTAACGCCCATCGTGCGCCAACCGGACGCGCCGCCCGCGCAGGTCGTGGAGCAGCCGTACACGCCACCGACGTTCGCGCCGCCGACGCCCATCGTGCGTCAACCGGATACGCCGCCCGCGCAGGTGGTGGAGCAGCCGCCAGTCTTCACGCCGCCGACGCAGGTCGTCGCCGTGCCGGCCGTCGATCCAAACAAGGCGAAGGCCAAGGCATGGATGGCCGAGGTCCGCAAGCTGCAGGCCGCCGGCAAATTGGTCGAGGCCCGTACCACGGCCCTCCAGTGCCAGAAACTGGGCGTCGCTTTCGATCCCGAGGAGGACCGTCCCGAGACGGCGCTGCTCCAGCTGGCGGCGCTGGCCGACAAGCGGATCGAAAGCCTCATGCAGGAGGCGACCGACTACACCGTGACCGGCCAGGGCGATCCCGCCCGCGTCAAGAAGGCCGAGGACGATCTCGCGCTCGCCAAGCAGCTAGCGCAGGGCTTCGGCCTCGACGTACAGCCGATCGACAGCAAGGCGCAATGGGTCAAGTCGCAGGCCGGCGCCGTCGTGCAAATGCCGAACCCGGCCGCCGTCGCTCCCGCCGTCAACCCGGCCAAGCAGCGTGGCCTCGACTTGCTCGCCAAGTCGCGCCTGGAACTCAAGAGTGGGCAGATGCTCACCGCTCGCCGCCTTGCCGAGGAAGCCTATAGCGGCCCCTATGAAGTCCAGCCCGAGGCGTCGGCCATGCTTCGCTCCATCGACGCCGAGGAGTTCAATCAGCAAGTCCTCGAAGCCGAGAAGACCTTCGCCGCCGGGCACAAGGCGTTCTTGAGCAAGGACTATCGCCAGGCACGCGGCATCTTCGAGAACATGGACACGCGCCTGCTGCCTCCCGGCAAGAAGGCCATGCTCAAGAACATCATGATCGCCCCGGAAATGCAGGCCAGCAGCGTGTCGTCCAAGCCTAGCATGGTCAAGGGCGGCAACACCGCGCCGGGCAACGAAACGCCCGTCGTGCAGGTGAAGAACAACGCCGACGCAACGGCGAGTACGAACGTCGGTTACGCCAAGGAAGTCGCGGACATGCAGGACATCGAGTTCCAACGGCTGCGCGAGGAAAGTCGCCGCGTCCAGGTCCATGCCACCGAGACCTTCCCCAGCGCTCCGGACAAGGCCATCGAATCCCTCACCGAGTACCGCGACCGCCTCGCCGATTCCGGGCTGGATCAGGACCGCTTGATCCTCTTGAAGCGGCCGATCGACGCCCGCGTGCAGCAGTTCACGACGCTCAAGGCGCAGAAGACGTTCGCGTCGCTGTCCAACGACAAGAACAAGGCCTTCACCGCCCGTAAGGCGCAGGAAGCCGAGACCGAATCGATGAAGCAGTCCGAGGTCAAGGACCTGGTCAAGCAGTACAACGCGCTCCGCAAGGAGGGCAAGTATCACGAAGCGCAACTCGCCGCCGCCAAGGGCCAGGAGTTGGACCCAGACAATCCGATCTTCCCGGTCATGATCTACACGGCGCGGATCCTGGAGAACCAGGCCGACTCCACCGGCGGTAAGAAGCGCCGCGAGGACATTTTTACGAAGGGCCTCAACGAGGCCGAGGATCCTGGCCCGACCATGAGCGACAACCATCCGGTCGCTTTCGACAAGGACTTCCAGCTTCGCACCAAGGATCGCTCGATGTGGATTAGCCAGACGCTGGGCCACAAGAGCGACAAGGAGCGCGAGATCGAGCGCCGCCTCAGCCAACCCGTCAACCTCGAGTTCCGCGACATCCCGCTTTACCGGGCCGTCGATGATCTGCGCGAGTTGACCGGCGTCAACATCATCATCGACCGCGCCGCTCTAGAAGAGGCCGACATCAAGCTCGATCGGCCGCTCACCGAGAAGCTCGACGGCGTGGCCATGAAGTCGGCGCTGAACATCCTGCTCGCCCAGCTGCATCTCACCTACGTCATCCGCGACGAGGTGCTGCAGATCACCACTCCCAAGCACGCCCAGGGCAAGCTGGTGCAGCGGACCTTCCCGGTGGCCGACCTGATTATCCCCGTGGATAACCACGTCTTGCCGGGCAACTCCAACCTGCTCACGGCGCTCGGTCAGCCGAACGCCGACACCGGGCATACCAGCGCGACCATCCGCGATCCGCGCGGCGGTCTGCGCGACGGCGTGGACGTCACCTCGATGGCCAACACCGTCAGCGGCGGCAGCAGTAACTCACCGTCCGCTCCGGGCAACCCGGTCGCCAACACCCGGCAGCCGGGCCAGCTGCGGACCATGGAAGACTTGCTCATCAAGCTCATCACCAGCACCATCCAGCCCAACAGCTGGAGCGAGGTCGGCGGCCCCGGAACCATCGAGTACTTCCCCCTCGGCATGGCCCTCGTCATCAACCAGGTGCCCGACGTCCAGGAGCAAGTGCAGGATTTGCTCGACGCCCTGCGCAAGCTGCAAGACCTGGAAGTATCGGTCGAGGTGCGCATGATCACGCTGTCCGAAGCCTTCTTCGAGCGCGTCGGCCTCGACTTCAACCTGAACGTCAATCCGAAGGTGTCGAAGGGCTTCAACACGCAGATCGTGACGCAGCAGTTCCAACCGTTGAACCAGGTGAACGCCATCGGCAACGTCAACCAGATCATCGGCCTGACGCCGGCCGGCACCGCCACCAGCGACCTGAACATCCCGATTCACAGCTCGAGTTTCCAGTACGCCATTCCTCCGTTCGGCGGTTATCCGGGCATTCCCGGCGCCGACGGCGGCCTGTCGCTGGGCCTGGCGTTCCTGAGCGACATCCAGGTGTTCCTGTTCATGGAAGCCGCCCAGGGAGACCGCCGGTTCAACGTCATGCAGGCGCCGAAGCTAACGCTGTTCAACGGCCAGACGTCCACGATTCAGATTCAGGACTTCCAGTTCTTCGTCACGAACGTGCAGGTGGTACAGAACGCCGGGCAAACGACGTTCGTGCCGCAGAACCAGCCGATTCCGTTGGGCGTGAACCTGGCGGTGCAAGCGGTGGTGTCGGCCGACCGGCGCTTCGTCCGCCTGAACCTGGCGCCGACGTTGACCAACCTGGCGTCGGCGACGGTGCCGCTGTTCCCGATCACGACGTTCATCACGCCGGTGTTCGAGGGCGGTGCGCAAGGCCAGCCGATTCCGTTCACGCAGTTCATCCAGCAGCCGACCTTCACCACCGTGACGGTGCAAACGTCGGTGAGCGTGCCGGACGGCGGCACGGTGCTGCTAGGCGGCTTAAAGCTGCTCAACGAGGGCCGCAACGAGTTCGGGCCGCCGGTGTTGAGCAAGATTCCGTACGTCAGCCGTCTGTTCCGCAACGTGGGCTACGGCCGCGACACGAGTAGTCTCTTGCTGATGGTGACGCCGCGCATCATCATCAACACGGAAGAGGAAGTGCTGCAAACGGGCGTGGGCGAACTGCCGCGGCCGCAGCAGTAGGAGATTGTCCGCGAAACGTAAACAAGACGGCGCGGCATTCCT
>JBBSES010000110.1:0-10856 GCA_038239465.1 Gemmatales bacterium | reverse complement strand
CTCAACGGCGCTTCGTCGCGCGCTGCCACGCATTACTCAAGCCATCGATCTCCACGCGCGTCCGCTTCTCGGTCACGGCGATGCTCACGCAATTATCGAGCGCCGGATACCAGCGCCCCAGGTGCAGGCCGGCATGGTAGCCAACCCGCAGAAGTTCCGCGAGCAACGGCGCGGCCGAGGCGTCCAGTTGCAGCGTGAACTCCTTGAAGAACGGCCGGTCGAAGCGAAGTTTGACGCCGTCAATCTTCGTCAGCTGCTCGGCCGCGTAATGGGCCTTGCGCAGGCACAGGTCCGCCGTCTCCTTCAACCCTTGAGGCCCGAGAGCCGCGAGGTAAACGGCGGCACGCAGAGCGAAAAGCCCTTGATTGGTGCAGATGTTGCTCGTCGCCTTTTCGCGGCGGATGTGCTGCTCGCGGGTCTGCAGCGTCAGCACCCAGCAGCGTTTGCCATGGCGGTCGGTCGTTTGGCCGACGAGGCGCCCCGGCATCTTGCGGACATATTCCTCGCGGCAGGCCAGGATGCCGAGGTACGGGCCGCCGTAGACCATCGGATTGCCGAGACATTGCCCCTCGGCCACGGCGATATCGGCGCCGTACTGCCCCGGACGTTTGAGCAGTCCCAAACTGATCGGGTCGAAACTGACGATGAACAGCGCTCCCTTGGCATGACAGGCCGTTGACAGTGCTTCGACTTCCTCCAGGCCGCCGAAGAAGTTGGGATGCTGGACGACGACGCACAGGGTCGTGTCATCGACGGCTTTGGCCAGGTCGCCGGGATCGAGGAAGCCATGCGGTGTCGGCAAAACGTGGATGTTCAGGTCGAGGTTGGCGGCGTAGGTCGTCAGCGTGTGGCGATACTCGGGATGCAGGCTTTCGGCGACCAGGACTTTGTGGCGCTTGGGCTGCACGGTCAGGGCCATCAGCACGGCCTCGGCCACGGCGCTGCCGCCGTCGTAGAGGCTGGCGTTGGCCACGTCGAGGCCGGTCAGCTGGCAAATGAGCGTTTGATACTCGAAGAACGCCTGCAAACTGCCCTGGCTCGCTTCCGCCTGGTAGGGCGTGTAGGCGGTATAGAACTCGCTGCGGCCGGAGACGGCATCGACCACGGCGGGGATGAAGTGGTCGTAGCTGCCGCCGCCGAGAAAGCAGACGGCGTCGGCCGCCGACTGGTTGGCCGCCGCCAGCGCCTGCATGTGCTGCGTCAGTTCGATCTCGGAAAGGGCTGGCGCCACGTCGAGCGCTCGTTTCAGGCGCAGCGCCTCCGGGACGGGGCCGAACAGGTCTTCGACGGACGTGGCCCCGATGGCGGCGAGCATGGCCCGCTGATCGTCGGGGGTGTTCAAGACGTAGGACAAGGCAATCTCCTCAGGGGGTCGCGTCGCCGCGCGCCAGCCATTGTCGAATCCAGGCACGAAAACCGCGTATGACACCGCTCTCGTCGCCGCTGACGCCCTGGTGAACGAAGTCGGCAATGGCGTCGAGGGGCAATCCGGGAAAGATGCCGCTTTCATTGCCTAATTCATAGGCGCCGTCGGCCCGCAGGCGACGGACGCGCAAGGTATCGCCGTCGAAGGTCCACAATTCCGGCACGCGCAACGCCTGGTAGATGGCGATGCGGTCGAGGACGCCGCGCGACACCTCGATTTCCATTGCCAGGTCGAAGGGCGGATCGGTTTCGAGATCGACCTCGCGGCGATGGCGTACGCGCGGTTCGCTGGCGATCCAGTAACATTCGTCGGGCTCGAAGCCGCGCGCGAGGTCGGCCCGCGTGAAAGTCGCGGAGCCGCCACCACGGCAAGGTAGTTCCAATTCTTCTGTGAGCGAATTAATCGTCCTTCCCAGGATTTTGCGGTAGCGCTCGTGAAGCTGGCTGACGGTCATCAGTTCCATACTTCCCCGGTCGTAGGTCACGCGCAGCGAGGGACGATGGCCCAATTCTTGCAGGAAATTCAGATAAAACGACCAACTGATGTCGGGGAAAAAGAAGCGAGGCTCGATCGGCGCCGCGTTAACGATCGCCGGCAAAGGGACGGATGGCACGACCAGATTGCCTGAGTCCTCCTGAATCGTACTCATCTCCTCATCCTCCCGAAGCCGCGGCGATCCGGGCACTAGCCCACGCCCGCAGCGCGACCTTGAAATTCATATCGTCGGTCTCGAAGCCGGCGTGGATCAAAGGCAATGCTTCCTCGGCCTCAAGGAAGGGGAACGTGCCGCTTCGAGCCGTGGCTTCGTATTCGCTCTGCTCCCGCAGTTGATAAAAGGTCAGAGCCGCGCCGTCGAACAGCCAGATTTCCGGCACGCCCAGAGCGGCGTAAATGCTGCGTCGATCCACGGAACTTTCCGTGATATCGACTTCCATCGCCAGGTCGGGCGGCGGGTCACGGCGCAGCTCAAAACGGCGTCGGCCGAGGACCGCTTGCACGTTGCGAATGTAGAAACAATTGTCCGGTTCGAGGCCCCGTTCCAGGTCTTCGCGCCGGCAGGTGACGCTGCCCAGGCACTTGTACGGCAGGCGAAGTTCGTCGGCCAACGCCTCGAAGACGCGGCCGAGTATTCGCGCATACGCCTCGTGCTCGGGCGAAGGGGACATGATGTGCAATTCCCCGCGGTCGTAGGACAGACGATGGGCGCTGCGTTCGCCTAACTCGGACAGGAAGGCCTCGTAAAAAACCCAGCTGATGCCGTCCATGCACACGCTTTGGCCCGCGGCGACTCTCCGGCTTTCCAGGGATTGAATGGTTGCGCTCATGTCTCATTGCACCACTGTTGGACCCATGCCGTAAACGCGCGAAACAGTTCCGTCTCATCGAGGTTCAACCCCTGGTGGACGAACGGCACCAAGCCATCCACGGGCAAGCGCGGGAAGACGTGGCTTTCTTCCGCCGAGGTATAAGCGCCGTTTTCGCCGAGCCGGAAGCCGCGCAATACGTCGCCGTCGAAGCGCCACCATTCGGGCACGCCCAAGGCCGAGTAGATCGCCACTCGGTCCAGCGCGCTGCGCGACATCTCGACCTCGATGGCTAGGTCGAACGACGGGTCGCGCGACAAATCGACGGTGTGCAAGTGGCGGATGAGCGGTTCGCGGGCGGTCCAGTAACAAGCGTCCGGTTCGAGGCCGCGTTCGAGGTCGGCGCGGCGAAAGGTCGCCGAACCGCCGCTGCGTATCTTCATTCCCAATTCGAGCGCCAGGGCGAAGATAAGTCGGTCCAGGATGCACTTGTAGCGGTCGTGCAGCTGGGAAATGGTCATGAGTTCGAGACACCCCCGGTCATAGGTCAACCGCAGCGCCGGTCGCCGACCCACTTCGCGCAGGAGCGATTCGTAGAATTGCCAACTGACGTCGCGCAAGACGATGCGTGGCTCATCGGCTCCGGCCGGCGGGGTCGCTGCCTCCTGGACGGCGCTCATGGTCGATCCCCCTCGGCCTTAATGATCCTGCGACGCGATTTGCTTCTCGTACTGCGGCAGCGTCATCAGCTTGTCGAGCGTCTGCCCTGGCTCAATCTTGATCTTGACCATCCAGCCCTTGCCGAAGGGATCCTGGGCGATGATCGTCGGATCGTCGAGCAGTTTCTCGTTGATGCCGACGATTTCGCCATCGACGGGGGAGTACAAATCGCTGACGGCCTTGACCGACTCGATCTCGCCGAAGCTTTCGCCGGCGAAGACGTTGTCGCCGGGGTCGGGCAGTTCGATGTAGACGACGTCGGTGAGTTGCTCGACGGCGAACTTGGTGATGCCGAGCGTGACCACGCCCCCTTCGAGGCTGGCCCATTCGTGCGTCGCGGAGTAGCGCAAGTCTTTCTGGTCCATAAGTGTCTCCAGTCGAGCCGAGGAAGTGATTTACGCCTTGGGCCGCTTGTAAAAGGGCAAGGGAACGACGCGGGCGGCTTCGCTTTTGCCGCGCACATCCACGTCGAGCGTGGTGCCCGGCTCGGCGCAACCGCGGGCGACGTAGGCCATGGCGATGGCCTTGGCGACCGTTGGGGCGAAGGTGCCGCTGGCGACGCGGCCAATTTCCTTGCCGTCGCGGGAAAGGATCGAACCTTCGCGGGCGATACGTTTGCCGGCCATTTCCAGGCCGACGCGCACGCGCAGGGTGGGGTCGTCGCGGCGGCGCAGCAGGGCGTCGCGGCCGATGAAGTCGCCCTTGTCGAGCTTAACGGCCCAGCCCAGGCCGGCCTGCAAGGGATCGATCTCCTCGCCCAGTTCGTGGCCATAGAGTGGCATCGCCGCCTCCAGGCGTAGGGTGTCGCGGGCGCCGAGGCCGCAGGCGCGGGCGCCACGGCCGATCAACGCTTCCCACAGCGCCGCGCCCGCCGCGGCCGGCACCATGTATTCGACGCCATCCTCGCCCGTGTACCCCGTGCGGCTGACGACGCACTCTTGCCCGCGATAGGTCGTGTGGGCCGAGTAATAATAGGCCAGCTGCGAAGCGTCGAACGGCGTCACGCCGCGACACAGTTCGAGCGCCCCCGGCCCCTGGACGGCGATCATCGCCGAGTCGAGCGTGCGGTCTTCGATCATCACCTGGCGCGATCCCTTGTGCTCGGCCAGCCAGGCGACGATCTTGTCGCGGTTGGAGGCGTTGACCACCATCGCGTAGCCGTAGGTCGGCCAGCGGTAGACGAGTACGTCGTCGCGGATGCCGCCTTGCTCGTTGCACACCAACCCATAGCGGACCTGGCCCTCTTTCAGCGTGGCGGCGTTGTTGGTGAAGACGTGCTGAATGAGGTCGAGGGCGTCGGTGCCGGTGAAGGTGAGTCGGCCCATGTGGCTAATGTCGAACAGCCCGGCCGCATTGCGTACCGCCTGGTGTTCCTCGGTGATGCTCGTGTACTGCACGGGCATGTCCCAGCCGGCGAAATCGACCATGCGGCCGCCGTGTGTGGCGTGCCAGTCGTGAAGCGGAGTGCGGTTCGCCACGGGGGACTCTCCATAAGCCGGCGACGGTGCCGGAAGCGGGCAAGCTTAGGGGGCCGGGACACGGCACGCAAGACGGAATCGCCGGGCAATGCAGGTATCCTACCGGCGGCGCGGCCGGCCTCCAAGCGGGTTTGCTTGCCCGGCGGCTTTTGGGTATAGAGCGCGGCGTTCGGCGGTCCTCGGGGAGTGCGAATGATGAAGCGAATCGCTTGCTTGTTACTGGTCTGCCTCGGCGGTCCTCTCTTTGCCGCGCCGCCGGCCGATCCCTTCCCCTACGCGGAAGCGGAGACGGAGCTCTCCGAAGTAATCCGCGCGGACGAACTGAAAGCCCACGTCTATCGCCTGGCCTCGCCGGAGTTTCTCGGCCGGCGCGGGGCCGGCGCGGCGCGAGCCTCGCAGCATATCGCCGACGCTTTCCAGCGCCTGGGACTGGAGCCGGCTTTCGGCGCGTCGTACTTCCAGCCGATCCCCTGGCTCCTGGCCGACGAGGGCGCCAAGGACAGCTTCGTCGGCCGCAATGTCGGCGCAATGCTCGTCGGCAGCGATCCGGCCTTGCGCGACGAATGGATCCTGCTCAGCGCTCATTTCGACCATCTCGGCAAGGTGGGCGACACACTCTATCCGGGCGCCGATGACAACGCCAGCGGCGTCGCCATGCTCCTCGAAGTCGCGGAGTACTTCGCCCTGCGCGACCAGAAGCCGAAGCGGACGATTATGTTCGTCGCCTTCGATCAGGAAGAGGCGGGGCTGCAAGGCTCGACGCATTTCGCCACCCGACCGCCGCGCGACTTCGACCAGTTGAAAGCCTGCCTGACGGCCGACATGCTCGGCCGCGCGATGGCCAACTTGATGGACGAATACCTCTTCGCCCTGGGCAGCGAGACGGCGCCGCAGCTGCGCAAACTACTGGAAGAGGTGCCGCCGAGCGGCGGCTTGAAGATCGGCCGCCTCGGCGCCGACCTGGTCGGCACGCGCTCCGACTATGGCCCGTTCCGCGACCGGCGCGTGCCGTTCCTGTTCTTCAGCACCGGCCAGCATCCCGACTATCATCAGCCCAGCGACACGCCGGAACGCCTCGATTACGAGAAACTATGCCAGGCGTCCCAATGGATCGCCGCCCTGACCGACCGCCTGGCCGACACCGCCGAAGCGCCGTGCTGGGACGCGAAGCCGCCGACGCAAGATCCCGGGGAAGCGCGCACGGTGCTTACCCTGGTAACGCGGGCGCTGGCCCATCCCGACCGATGCGTCCTCTCGCCGGAGCAACGGGAACTGGTCGGCGGCGTGCGTGATCGCCTCGCCGGTATCGTCGCGCGCGGCACGATCACTCCCGCCGAGCGCACCTGGCTGGTGTGGACAGCGCGGCGGTTGCTTCTCACCGTCTTTTGAGCGGCGAAAAGTTTGCCCGCCGCCTCTGACAGCATGGTATAGTTTCCGTGGAGGTGCCGGTTTACCTAGCGGGGCCGACTTCATGCTTGCACAGCTGGTGGCCTTGTCCGAAGGCCCAAATATCTTGCTAGACAAGCCGATCATGCTGTTCGGCCGCAGCACCGAGTGCGATATCCAGATCGAATCGCGCAAAATCTCGCGGCGGCACTGCTGCGTCGCTCAGGTCAACGACTATCTTGTAGTCCGCGACCTGGGCAGCACCAACGGCATCCGCATCAACGGCGTCCGCGTCGGCGAGGGTCGCATCAAGGCGGGCGACGAACTGACTATCGGCAGCCATCGCTATCAGGTGCGGTGGGACGCGCTGGAAACAATGGGCGGACGTCTGCCCGTGCCGGTGGCCGCGATCAAGAAGCCAGCGCCGCCACCCCCTGCCGATGACGACGACATGCTCGAATCGTGCGACGAGCCGATCCCCCTGCCGGAACCAGGAGGCAAGGCAGCGGCGCCGCGCTTGCCCGCTCTGCCGCCGGTGCCCGCCACCGGACTTTCGCCGCGCGACGAGCCTTCGCTCATACTGCCCGAGAATCTCGACCTGGCCCCCAGCAGCGGCATCCGCGGCAATAATCGCGGCGGGGATCGGCCAGCGTAGACGCCATCGGATGCGCACCGTCCGTTAGTACCGAAGCGGAGTGTGCAAGATACAGTAGGCGATAAAAGCCACGAGGATGATGCCTTGTCGTCGAGGAACCGGAGGGGTCGCTGCCGCTGGACGGCGACATCCTCGGCCGCTTGCCGGACTTCGGAGGAGATACCGCTGGCGAAGGTCTTGAAATCCTTGAGCAAGCCGTGGCCGTAGGCGAGGAGGGCCGGCCGCCTTCATCAAGGCCCGCCGGGTGCCGCGGAAGCGCATGCGGTCGAAGCCGTTGAGGACGCCGACTCTACGACCGGGAAGCAACGGCGTTTCAGCTGTGGGTGCGGCTCCGCCGCGCTACGCCGTTTTCCACGGAATTCTCGCAATTGCCCCATTCAATGTCGTTCATGCCGGCCTTGCATTCGTACTTCACCCTGCGGACACCATCGGGCGATGCCGCGATTCGTTTGCCCCTGCCGGGGCAAGAAGGAGGGGCCGCGGGTCCACGGGTCGCGCTGCGCCCACGAATGGTGGCTGCGCCCGCGAATGGAGACGCATGGGTAACGCGCTTGGGTTTAACGGTTTCCGCAGCCCGACGCGGCAGCTTACAAATTGAAATCGACCCGAGCCAGGAACAGCCGCCCGCGGTCGCCGCGCTGGTAGAAGTCTTCCAGCAACGTTTGCAGGCTGGGCGTTATCTTGCGCGTCGTTGGCGCCGCTGCCTGGTTGACCGAGATCGTCACCGGCTTGTCGAAATCGACCATGCCGCGGCCGATCCATACCGTGAGTTGCTTGAAGCCGCGCACCGAGACGTTGAGGCGATTGGCCTCGCTCACCTTGCCCTGCACGATCGATGGCACCAAGTAATGGTTGAAGTTGCGCACGTCGCCGATGACGGCGCGTTCGCTGATGCCGTCCACGGTCAGCCAGTAGAAGCGGTTGTCGGTGGGCCGATGCGACTTGAACTCCACGGTCTCTTTCGGGAGGCTCGGCCGTTGACGGCGGCCCATCCAGTCGAAGCAATTGGTCAACTCGCCGCCGAACCACTCGTTGCCGCGTCCCTTGTACTCGATCCACAGCGACGGATGGCTATTGCCCGACCAGGTCTCGAACTGACGGCGTAAATTCTTGGCCGTGTCGTTGGGCTGCAAGCTGCCCGAGACGACATAGAAGGGGACGTGGAAGCCGTTGGTCGCGTACTTGAGGCCGAAGTAGCGCGGCGGCGCCGCGAACGGCAGTACGCCCGCGAAGAGATCGGGATGCGACAGCCCCACGTCGAAGGCCATCGCCCCGCCTTCGCCCTGGCCCGTGAGGAAGACGCGGTCGGCATCGACGTTGAAACGCCGCTGCATGTCGCGGAGGACGTCGAGAACGGCGGCATGTTCCTCGACGGTGTAGCCGTAGCCGCGCGCGATGCCGCCGCCCCATTCGGGCGCGACGAGGAGATAGCCGTTCTGAGCGGCCAAGTCGGTCCAGCGGTCCATCATTTCCTTGGTGGTCTCGCCGGCATTGCGCAGGGCGATCAGCAGCGGATAGGCGCGGCTGTGGCGATATTCCGGCGGCAACCGCAGCTGATAGGGGATGCCCTTGCGCGCGTTGGGCGCCTTCGCTTCCAGGTCCATGACCTCGTCGGATACTTTCTCTTCGGCTTCGGCCGGCGGCAGCTGGCTAATGAGTTGCGCTAACTCGTCGAACGGAATGGCGCCGGCTTTCTCGTAAGCGAAAAGAAGTTTTTGCCGGGCGTTGGCGCTGTGCGACCGCTGATACTCCAGGACGAATTGGCGGGTGCGCCAGAGTTTCAGGCCGAAGTCGGCCTTGTCTTCCGCGGCGCCATTGCCGAGCAGCCAGCCGGAGACGGCGTAGGCCATCAAGCCCGGAGGCGGCGTCGTGGACGGCTTGCCCTGCTTGCGCTCGCGCTCGTCCTGCTGGGCGAACTTGACGAACGTCTCCAGCCGGCCGACGCTGTCGATGCTCAGGTCGTCCAAAAGGACAGCGGCGATCTCTTCCCAGGGTTTCCGCGCGTCGCCGTCGGACAGCAGCGCCGGCACTTCCTTCAAGTAGCGCCGCGCCAGACGCAGCGATTCCTCGCCGGCGTCGTATTTGGCGCGCAGGTCGCGGATGCGCTTCAGTTGTTCGCCGTCGAGTCCTTCCTTGGGCAAGCGGTCGAGTTGCTTACGCGCCCAGAAATGCCGGCCAGCCTTGTGTGCCTGTTCCAGGTCGATGACCAGCTGCACGCCGCGCGCCGCCAGCACCGCCTGGCGCGCCTCGGCGATGGTCTTCTCTTCCGACGGCAAATCCTTGGCCAGCTGCGTCAATTGCTCCTCGGCTTGATCGAGCCAGCCGGCCTGGCGCATGAAGCGTGCGATCGTTAGGCGTTTCTTCAAGTCGGGCCGGCCGCCCTTCTCGCGCAGGCTTTCGTGGCTGATGAGCAATGAGTAAATTTGGTCCGGCCCCAACTCGCGGGTGGTATACATCGCGTCCCAGCCGAAGTTGCGCGCCCGCACCCAGACGAAGTTCGGCGTCATGGAAAAGACGCACTGCTCGGCGACTTCCGGCTTGTTGACGCCGCTGGGAATGAGCTTGACGTTGCGGTTCCAATTGTCGTCCCACGGCTTCACGTCGAGGATTTCGGTGATGTACTTCAACTCGGTATTGGCCCGGCGTGCGAACGGACGGGTCAGGCCGACCAGGTCGGCGCTGTTGTCCACCTCGTTTTCGATGATCTCCTCCACGTGGCGGGCGCTGAAGACGACGCGGCGCACCCCTTCGTCGAGGAGGTAAAAGCCTTTGCCGACGAGGATCGATTCGCCGGTGGCCGGGTTGGCGACGGTGTCGCCTTCGCGGCGGACGCGGCCCTTGAGGGCGAACCCGTCCTTGAAGATGACGCCGGCGGCCTGTCCGTCTTCCAGGCAAGCCAGGGCGATGGCTCCGACGGCCAGGAGGGGAACGACGATGCCGCGCAGGTGAATTCGCATCGGAAGCCTCGCTTTGCCGTGGGGCCGTTCTTCCCCGGTCCTACCGCCCCGTCCGGTATAAACCGCGCCATCGGTATTCGTTGGCGCCCGGGAGGCATCCTTATTGTTGCGCGCGGGGAGGACGCGTCAAGTAATAGTTGAACATCGCGTTCGGCCGCGCGACAATGAGGAACAAGTCAACGGCTTTACCCGTGCAGTCGAGTCTCCCCCATGCCGATCCGCTTTCGCTGCGCGTACTGCAACCAACTGCTGGGCATCGCCAAGCGGAAGTCGGGCACGGTCGTCCGCTGCCCGACCTGCGCCGGCCAGGTGGTGGTGCCGAACCTCGATCAAGAGCCGGCCGAGGAAGACCCGGTCCCGGCGCCCGCGCCGCCCGGCCCCGCCGCTTTCGACGGCAGCGAGATCGACAAGCTCCTGGAGGGAGCGGCCGGCGATCAGCCGTCGATCATCGGCAACGCGGTTCGGGAAACGATGCGGCCGCTCGTGGCACCCGCCGACGCGCTTCGCTTCCCGCCCGCGAAACCGGCGCCGGCCGCGGCGATCGCCGACCATGCGACGCGGGCACCGGGGATTTTCCTGTCGCCGGCCAAGGCGACGCTCCTGAGTGTCCTCGCCGTGATAGCGCTGGCCGTCACGTTCGGCGTCGGTTTGATGTTTGGGTTGTTTATTCAGTCGATCAAGCAATGAGAGCGTTTCCTTTACCCCTGTCGGGCTGCTATCCACATTCGTCGGCCCCAACCGGGGCCGTAGCGCGGGGTGTCGATTCCACGGGTTGCGCCGCGCTTCACCCGTGGCTCCACTCGTGCGCCCCCTACCGGGGCGAAGACGGTATTTGGCCCCGGCAGGGGCCGACGGATGTAGCCACGGGTGGAGCGCAGCCCGCGAACGCGGGCGCTGCGCAACCCGTGGTAGACAACGCCCGCCGCTTCG
>JBBSES010000109.1:0-10870 GCA_038239465.1 Gemmatales bacterium | reverse complement strand
GGGGGGTGTTGTTGCAATAAATAATGAATCGGCGGGGGGGGGGGGGGGGTTCCCCCCCGTTTGGGTTGCGCGGGGGCCCCCCCCCCCCCCGCTCGCCAAGTCATTCACGGAATCGAATTGCTAAACGAGGTAATCCGTCATGGCGCCATCCTTGTTAATGATCGAATTCAACGAACTCTGCCCCTCGCTTTTACAACGTTTCATGGGGCAGGGAATCTTGCCCCATTTCCGCCGCTTTTACGAAAGCGCGGCGGTCTGCGTAACCGACGCGGACGAGGAAGCGCCAAACCTTGAGCCGTGGATCCAGTGGCCGACCGTCCACGCCGGCGTGCCCTTCGCGGAGCATGACGCCTTCCATCTCGGCGATGGCCGGCGCATGACGCAGAAGTGTCTCGCCGAGGTCCTGTCCGATGCCGGCGTGCCCGTCGGCGTCTGCGCCAGCATGAATCTGAACTACGGCGATCTCAACGGCTACGTGCTGCCCGATCCGTGGGACGCGGATGGCGTGCCAGACCCGGAATGGTTGCGGCCCTTCTTCCAAACCGTGTCCCGGCAAGTGCAAGAGTCGTCGCGCGCCGAGGGACTCTCGCCCCGCGACCTGGCCGCTTTCGGCTGGTTCCTCGCCCGCAACGGCCTCACGGCCGGCACGGTGCAAGCCATCCTGACGCAACTATGGTCGGAGCGCTTTGATCCCGGTTTGCGCTGGCGCCGTGCCTGCATCCTTGACCGGCTGCTGTACGATGTCTTCAGAAGTCTGAACCATCGCTTCGGCGTCCACTTCGCCAGTTTCTTCTGTAACAGCACCGCGCACTTCCAACACTACTACTGGCGGCACATGGAGCCGGAGCGCTTCGACGCCCCCGTGGCGGCGAGCGATCCGCCGTCGCTGCGCGGCGCCATCGAATACGGCTATCGGCAAATGGACCATCTGTTGGGCCGGATCATGCGCGATTATCCCGACGCCGTGCTGATGCTCTGCACCGCGCTCAGTCAGCAGCCGTGGACCGACACGACGAAATGCACGTTTCGGCCGAGCCGCTTCGAGAGCCTGCTGGAGTTCGCGCAAGTGCCTGCGGCCGCCGGGACCGTCAAGCCCGTGATGGCGGAGGAGTTTCACCTCGAATGCGCGAGTGACGCTCTGGCGATGGAGGCGGAGCGGCAGTTTCAAGAATTGCTCGTGGACGACGAGCCGGTGATGAAGGTGCAGCGCCAGGGCCGCGATCTCTTCGCCGGCTGCCGGCTCACCGACGCGGCCGTGCTGGAGCGTCCAGTGGTGCGTCGCGGCGATGGCGCGGTACGTCCCTTTAGCGATCTCTTCTACATGGTGCATACCATGCGCAGCGGCCGGCATCATGCCGACGGCGTCTTGTGGGTGCGCGACGGCCGGCATCGCGTCGTGCCGGGCAAGGTGCCACTGACGGCGATCGCGCCGACCGTGCTCGCCCATTTCGCCGTGCCCGCGCCCGCCGCCATGCGGACGGCTCCCCTGGTTTTGGCGTGATGGGAGAAGTGGAGAGGCGTCGGCGCCGGCCGATCTCTCTCCCCATTGACCCATTATCCGGGTCGGACGGCCAAGGCCGAGATGAGGTTGCAATAATTCGAGGGGATATGCTAAAGACACTCCCACTTCGCGGATCGAGCCTCACCCACGGAGGGGCGGGGCGGCACAACGCGACGGAACAGCCATTCGACGAGGCGCTCGTGTTCGGGCCGCCGCCTCGAGAGTGCGGACTCAGGTCACATTTCATGTCACGGACGGGAAAGGAACAGATGATGAAGCGCACGCTCCCCCTGTACGGCCTGGCCCTCGGCCTGGCCCTGTTCGCCACGGGCAACGCCCGCGCGGCGATCGCCTGGCAGTACGATTGGACCCCTAGCTCCGGGTCGATCATTTCGGACAACGGCAAGGCGTCGATTGGCGTCACCAATCAGGCCAACGTCCTCGCCGTCGGCAACTCCGACGTGGTGGCCGCCTACCTGTCGAGCAACAGCAAAGCGCCGAACGACCCCGC
The DNA here is from genome assembly GCA_038239465.1 of Gemmatales bacterium. GTDB lineage: Bacteria > Planctomycetota > Planctomycetia > Gemmatales > Gemmataceae > JBBSES01. The sequence continues at coordinate 8,858 of JBBSES010000109.1, read as the reverse complement.
GCTGGCCGACAAGTTCACGCACCAGAACTACAGCCTTTCGCTCATCCTCAAGGACACCGCTTCCGGCCTGACGAAGAACTTCGAGTTCACCGGTTTCATCGACGGCGCGCTGACGCTGAACAGCTCGAACACGATGAACACCTTCAACTCGCCGACGTTCTACAAGGACGTGAAGATCGGCAACAACCTGTATACCGTCTCGGTCGGCAGCTACACCAACCCCGGTCCGGGCGGCGGCTTCACGGGCAGCTTCGGCGCTCACGTTGACGTCCGTCCGGGCAGCGGCGGCCCGCCGAACGCCCCGGAGCCGTCGAGCATGATCCTGGGCTGCCTGGGCATGTCGTTCGCCGGTCTGGCCGCGTGGCGCAAGCGTCGTCAGGGCGGCGAAGCCGTGGCGGTCTAACTCCGACGACCGCCCAGGGACGCCTACCGCGGCGTCCCGGTCGTTGGACGAAGACCCGCCGAATTATGTCAAACGCGCGCCGGCTCCCCATTCGGGAACCGGCGCGTGTTTTCGCGTTATTGCCAATTGGCGCAGCTCAGACAGGTTTTATTGGCCCGCGCAGTGGGTGTAGGGAGCGTCACGCCCCACCATTCCCCATAGGTCGGTCCTCGATCAACACGGCGCCGCGCAATATCGGCGCCTCATCGACCTCGGCGGCAGGCGTCGCCTCCGGGGAAACGGGATCGAGTTCGACCTGCAGGGGCACGGTTTCCAATGGCATGGCCTGCGACACCAGCGGATGGGAGCTGCCGGCAAACTCGGACGGGTGCAACGGCTCGCCGCCGGCCATGCGCCGAAACGTGGCCGCGTTATGCGCTCCGAGGACCAGCGCCGCCAGTCCCCAGAAGATGACGCCGAACAGGGCGCACACCCGACGCTCGTATTCCTGACGAAGACCGCCCATCCCAAAGGCGTACATGGTGATCCGCTGAGACACGTCGGCATAGGAAAAGGCCAGGGTGTATAGCGCCATGGGGGCCATCTCCCATGCCGGGATAGGCCGTCTTGGCGTGGGAAAGCAGGTATGACGCGCCTGGATAAAACGCCACGCTCAGGTACGTGAAGGCGATGGCGTCGCGCGAACGCCGGGCCTAGACGGAGTGCAAGATGCTCAGTGCCGATAGGCTTGCCAGCGTCAGCGCCAGCGCCGCGAAGCCGCCCAGTACCAAGCCGGGATCGACGCCGCCGAAGAACTGCGTGAAGCTGAGGACGGGCAAACCGACGAGCAAAAGCAGGGTCAAGGTGGCCAGGCGCGCCAGCAGTTTGCCCAGGACGATTTCGCGGTTGCTCAGGTCGGTCGTCAGCAAGAACTGCCAGGTGCCGCGGTCCTTTTCCTCGGCGATGGCCCCGGCGAGATAGAGCGGCGTCAACAGCAGGACGACCGCGAACTCGGCGGCCATGAAGGTCAAGAAGAATGAGTCGGCGAAGCGCGTCATGTCGGCGCCGGTCGGCCGTTTGTCGCCGGGCAGGTTCCACGCCCAGGCCGCATACAGCGACGTCAGCAAGACGAGCAGGCCGACGGCATAGACGAGCCGCACCAAGAAGAAGCGCCGTTGCCGGGCCATAGCGGTCCAGTCGTAGAGCAGCAGCGGCCCAAAGAGGAGCAGCCACCCGCCGCGCGCCAGCAGCGCCGCGGCCAGGGTCCACACGGCCCAGAGAACGATGCGGACCTCGACGGGCAGCGCGTCGCCGCCCCAGGCCAACAGCCCCGAACTCGCCATCACCGCGCTGATACCGATGCGTTGTCGCCAGACGCGGCGCGTGCTTAGCCAGGAGTCCTTTCGCGGATCAGTCATCGCCGCTTCCAGGGGAGGGAGGCCAAGGAGGAGCGGCGCTCGGCGGTTGCTTCATCGCGCCGGGCGGGCCGAACGCCAACGATTGGTGGCGCTCGATGCGCCGACACGTCAAGATGGTAAAGCGCTCGCACGTCAGCCAGGACAGGTAAGCGGCGGCGCCACCCCATGTGACCAGGCCGACGAACGCGAAGAAGATCCATTCCCCCTCATAGCGATGGATATGGCGGAAATCGTTGCCGCTGAACGCGAGCAGCCCCAGGGTAGCGGGCGGCGTCTGGCCCGCGAAAAATAAGACGGCGTCCATGATGCCCGTGTCGCCGCCGCCCAGACCGCCCAGACCGCCCAGGCAGCCCAGGGGCATGAAGCAGCACATGCCCAGGACGATCCAGTGGCCGCCGCCGATGAATAGCGCGGTCAACAGCGTCCAGAGCGTGGCGCGCAGCGAGGTGCGGCTGACCACCGAGAACCAGATGCCCAGCCATGCGAACAGGGCGGCAAATATGCCCCACGAGACCACGAGCAACGGCACGGCGAGCGGATGCAAGCTGCCGCTCAGGACCCCCAGCATCCAGATACCCCCGAGCCACAGCCAGCCGAGGCGGACGCTGAGAATGCTGCCCAGCCACTTGGCGCTGAGGATGGCGTTGACCTCAAGGGGCGTGGTGAGCAAGCCGTCGATCGTCTGCCGGTCGCGTTCGCTGCTGACGCTGCCGGCGGCGCGGACGGCGACGGCGATGAGCAGCAAGCAGGCGACCGAAGTGCCGACCGTTCGCACCCAGATATTCATGCCATCGATGAACCCGCGGCGGTCTTCGATCAGGATAATAAAGGCCGGCACGAAGCTGGCGATGACGAGCGCTCCGATCCCCGCGCCGCCCAGCCGGCCAAAACGCAGGCCCGGCTCGGCGTATATTTCCTTCCACATCATCGGCGTTGCGCCGACGGCCGGCCGCGCCCAGACGCTTGGCAGCCAGCTTCCCCGACGCTGCTTGACGTGCGCTTCCTTCAACGCGACCGTTCGCAGCCGCGCGATCGCGCACGTGACCAGCAGGAGAGAGACGACGACGTGGAAGAGGGCATAGTCGCGCACGGCGTCGGGCAGGACGGCGTCGAGCGTGCCGCCGCTGTTCAGGGTCTGTATCAACAAGCCGATGAGCCAGAAGGGGTCGCCGGCCCCGAACGCCTGCACGGCGCCAGACAAGCCTTCCTGAATCGCGGTGCCTGCCCAGTCAATTCCCCATTCCTCGGCCAGCCAATATCCGAAGAACACGAGCAGTCCCCGCGCCGCGCTGGCGGCGACGGGGTAGAGAACAATCGCCATGTACGCGAGAATCACGGCGTCGCGCGGCCGCCGCGCCGCCAACGAGCACATGATGCTCAACGACGCGACGGTCACCAGGGTCAGGCCGACGACCGCGAACGAGGCGAGGAGCAACTCGGGATCGACGCCACCCAGGAACTGCGTGGCGCTGAGGACCGGCACCCCTGCGAGGACGATGCACAGCATACTCGCCAGCCGTGACACCAGTTTGCCGAGGACGATCTCCCGATTGCGCAGGTCGGTGGCGAGCAGGAATTCGAGCGTCATGCGGTCCTTCTCCTCGGCGATGGCCCCGGCCACGAACGCGGGCGTGAGGATCAAAACCAGAGCGAACTGCACGGCCATGAACGTGAAGAAGAACGACTCGTTGAAGCGGGCCATCTGATGGGCCGGCACGCCGTAGCCACGGCCGCCCCTCTCCGTCCAGGCGAAGTAGACCCACGTCAAGATTAACAGCAGGAACAGGGCATAGAGGGTGCGGTAGAGGATATACCGGCTGCGTCGGCCGATCCGCAGCAGGTCGTAGAAGACCACCGGGCCAAAGAGTTTGACCCAGCCCCGACGCAGCAGGACGGCCAACGCGACGGCCAGCATTGCCCACAGGACGACTTGCGTCGTCAGCGACCAACGGCCGCCAAACCAGGCCAGGGCCAGCGCCGCGGCCAGAAGCAGCGCCGCGCCAAAGCCTTCCCCTGGGGACAGGCGATTGCCCCGCCACGGCGCATGGCGGTCGAGCCAGGACGAACAGATTTGCACGACCGATGCCATCCGCGGCGTCTCGAAGGGAGCAGTCCTTCATCGAGTGTAAGCCGGCCAGCGCGCGGAGGCAATGCTCCACGAAACGCCCCGAGACTGGACGCGGCCCGCGAAACGCCGTACCTTGAAGGCAGTTCGACGTCGCCTCTGGGAGTGTTTGTACCTCTGGTGGGGGCCCCGGTCTTCAAAATCGGTGGAGGGTTTGAACAAAGCTCTCTGTGGGTTCGATTCCCATACACTCCCGTAGCACGCTCCCCAACCCGCCTTTCTTGCACGGTCCAGGCCTGGTCGCCCGACCCACCCCGCCAGCCAACGGTGTTGGCGGCCTGTGGGGGGCATCTTGGCGGCTTGTGGCGTTTTCCACGGGAAATCTCGATTCGTGTATTTTGCCACGATATCGAGATAGACGATACTTGCCTGGAAACGACACAATCGCACCAAGCCCCATAGATAGGAGCTTCATGCGATTGTTGTCTTCGCCTGACCTTTATGGGCAAACGTACACCATGACCCCGACGGGATTCGAACCCGTGTCGCGGCCGTGAAAGGGCCGTGTCCTGGGCCACTAGACGACGGGGCCAGCCTGCTGCGACCCCTTATTGATAGAGGAGCTTGGCCCAGCCGTCAAGTTCGACATCCGACGGCCGGAATCCTTTTTTCCGCCAGGCCATCCAATTGAATAGGCCGCCGCGTTGCTGGGCGGCGCCGGCACTCTTATAATCAACCGCGTGAGCTTAGGGTCGCCGGCGACCATCGAAGACCGGCCGCGATTTTCCGCAAGAAAGGTGGCAGAGAATGGCCAGCGAACACGTCCACGAATTCACCGCCGACAACTGGCAAAAGGAAGTGCTGGAAAGCACCACACCCGTGCTGGTCGATTTCTGGGCGCCCTGGTGCGGCCCGTGCCGGCAGCTGACGCCGATCATCGAAAAGGTGGCGGCCACTTATGCCGGCAAGGTCAAGGTGGGAAAACTGAATACCGATGATAACCAGGACATCGCCGTGCGTTACCGCATCTCGGGCATTCCGCAGGTGTTCATCTTCAACGGCGGCGAAGAGCCGAAGGAACGCCTAGTCGGCTTCCGTCCCGAGGCGGAGTTGGTCAAGGCGATCAACGGCGTCATCGGCTCGTAACAATTCACCGAGACGAGATTCCCTGGCCCGATCCGGGGCCGCCGTCGCGGCGGCCCCGGGTCGGGCCTTTTTCATTCATGGAGAGCGACGGACATGGCGAACGCGAACGTGATCGAACTGACGGTGGACAACTGGCAAAGCGAGGTCGTTCAGAGTGACCGGCCGGTCCTGGTCGATTTCTGGGGACCCGGCTGACCGCCGTGCGCCAGGCTGTCGCCGGTCATCGACAGCCTCGCCGGGCGGTTCGCCGGGCGCGTCAAGGTGGGCAAGGTGAACGTCCACGATAACTACGAGTTGGCGGGGGAATTCGACATTAGCCGCATTCCGCGCATCCTCATTTTCAAGGGGGGCAAGAAGCCGGTGCGCCAGCTGGCGGGTCTCGCGGGGGAGAAGGAATTGGCGCAATTGCTAGAGGAAGTGTTGGCCGTTTGAGTCGGGCTTGAGTCTTTTCTTTCCATCCCTTTCGACCGAACGTTCGGCGCCGGCAAAGTCGATATAGCAAGAGTCTCGATGCCGGTTCCCCCGCGAGGATGACGCGGATGCAAGCGAACGCCGACACTTCCGCACCCGAACGCCCCGCGGCTCCCGTGGAACTCGTCATCGACGCCGGCCGCCTGAAAGGGACGCGCCGGGCTTTGTCCGCGCCCGTGACCGTCATTGGCCGGGCGGAGGGGTGCGACCTGCGGCTCAACGCGGAAGGCGTGGAGGGGCTGCAGTGCGTTTTAGCGCGGGGAGCGGAGGGGCTGTCGCTGCGCGTGCTGCCGGGCGGCGGAAGTACGCTCATCAATGGCGTTGCCGCGCGCGACGGCATTTTGAACGACGGCGACCGGCTTTCGGTGGGGCCGTTCCATTTTCGCGTCCGCATGCCTGGATCGGTGGCCGGAGACCGGGACGCCCTGCGCGTGCAGGCGGCCGCCGTCGCGGCGCAGCAGGCGGCGCTGGAGGAAATGGAAGACCGTTTGGAGCAGCGTCGTCTGACGCTGGAGCAGCAGGAAGAGCAGTTGGCGGCACATCTCGAGGTCAAGCGGCAGCGGCTGGGCGAGCTGCGCGACCAAACGCGGGCGGCTTACGAAGTGTTGAAGACGGAACGGGCCGCGCACGACGAGCAAACGGCGGAGACGGTGCGGGGCCTCGACCTGGCGCGGCGCGAAGTCGCGGATGGCCGCGAACAGATGCACGTCGATCGCAAGCGCCTGGGTGACTTGCGCCGCCGGCTGAAGCAACGCTGGCATCGGCAATGGGCCGGCGAGCGCGCGGCCGCCCGTCAGCGCGATGAAGACCTGGCCCGCCGTCTCCGCGAGGTGGAAGCCGAACGCGCAGCCCTGCAAGCGGCACGGCAACAACTCGCCGCGGAAAGGCTGGCGTTCAGCGGCGATATGGAATTGGGCCGACGCCAGCTGCAAGCCAAGTACGAGGAGCTTCGCCAGGCGCGCCGTGCCGAGGTGAATCGTTGGGCCGCTAAGCGCGAGGAGGTCGCGCGACAGCGCGCGGCCCTCGACCTGCGCGATATTTCCCTGGCGGAAGCCGAACGCGAGCTGACGGCGGATCACCATCGCTGGCAGCACGCTCGTCGCCATTTGGAAGCGGAGGTCGAAGGACTCGACAACCGTGCCCGCAACTATCGGCGCAAGATTTTCGACCAGGAGCAGGAGGTACGCCGTCTGGAACTGGTGTTGGGAGAACATTGTGCCCAGGCCCGCGACGGGCAGACATCCGGCGAACCGCGGCCTTCTCTCGTTGCCCCTCCTTCGGTTGCGGCGACGCCGCCCGTGCCACCGATCGACGCCGCCCGCGAAACGAGCCTGGCGGAGCTGGAGTCCATGGCCGGCGAGGTGGCGGACCAGCGTTTGCGCCTGCTCGAACAGGCCGAATGGCTGACGCGGACGCAGGAGGGTTGGCAGCGCGACCGCGAGACGATGGCGCTCGAGCTGGCGGGACTGGCCAACCGTCTCGGCGGCCAGGCCCGCGACCTCGACCGCCGCGAACAGGTCATCGGCGCCGTCGAACAGCGGCTGCGGCAGCAGAACCGAGAATGCAGCCACTTGCAGCGGCACCTCGAAGGCTGGCAAGCACGCATGACGGCGCGCGAAGCGGTCTGGGCCGGGGAACGCGACCGCCTGATCGCCGATACGCAAGCCCGCGAACAAGGGGCTGAGCAGCGTTGGAGCGCGGTCGAGGAACTGAGGCAACGCTGGGCCAAGCGTCGCCGGCGCGAATCGGAGTGGCTGCGCGCCGAGCGATCCGCGTGCGAAAAACTGCGCCGCGAGGGAACGGCCCTGCGCGACCAATGGCTCGCCCTCAGCGCGTCCGTCGAGCAAGAGCGGCGCGGCCTGGCGGAACGCAGCCTGGCACTGGAGCAATTTCAACAGGAACTGCAAGGGCAAGCGAGCGACGCCTCCGCGGCTGCCAAGCGTATCGACCGCCTCCGCCGCCGCTGGGCGTCTCTGTCGGCGACGGATCGCAAGACTCTCGCCGAGCGACGCGCCGCTCTCGCGGCCGAATCCGGCCAGTTAGAAGAACAACTGCAGCGGCTCCACAAGCAGACGGCTAGGCTCGCCGCGCAACAGGAAGAACTGGCCGCCGAACGCGAAACGGTGGAAGGAGAGCGCGCGCAGGCCGCCGAGGAAATGGTCCACATGCGCCGTCAGCTAGCCGTCCTCCATACCCACCGGGATCGTTACGAACGCCAGGCCAACGCCCTGAACGACGAAGTCGAACGCCTGGCCCGGCTGCTGCTGGACGAGGCGGAGATTTTGCCATTGCCCATCGCTCAGGCGGCGTAACGTGAATCATCGAGGAGTGCCGGATGGCCTTCGCCCTGGGCATGGAGTTGACCGCCGCCCTCGGCGTCCTGATCGTCGCCGCCGCCGTCTGGGCCGTCGCCAAGCAACGAGACGTGCGCCTGGTTCTGACGCTCGCCGGCCTTTTCCTCGGCATCGTGGCCGGCCAACCGATGCTCGTGATGCGGACCTTCCTGGCCACGCTCAGTAAGGAACAGTTCGTCGTCCCCATCTGTTGTGCCATGGGGTTCGCCTACGTCTTGCGGCACACCGGCTGCGATCGGCATTTGGTTCACTTGCTCGTCAAGCCGTTGACCCGCGCGCGGTTGCTGCTGGTGCCGGGGGCCGTGGCGGTCGGCTTTCTCGTCAATATCCCGGTGGTCAGCCAGGCCGGCACGGTGGTGGCCATCGGCACGGTCCTGGTGCCGCTGTTGCGGGCGGCGCGGATTTCCGACCTCACCATCGGCTCCGCCCTCCTCCTCGGCTCGTCGCTGGGCGGCGATTTGCTCAACCCCGGCGCGCCAGAATTCCGCACCATCACGGCCGTGTTCGACGTGGATGCCGCCAGCTGCGTTGGGGTCGCCTTCGCGCCGCTGCTGACGGCGTTCGTACTCTCGACGACGACGTTTTCGATTCTTCGGGGTCGCATCGAGGCGCGCCGAGAACTGCCCGTCGAGGACGACCGAATCGTCGGTGAGGCAACCGCGTCGGAACACAGGTTCCGCATCAGCTACCTCAAGGCCGCCGTGCCGCTGCTGCCCGTGGTTTTGCTGTTCCTGACGGGACCGCCGTTCAGTGTGTTGCGCGTGCCCAACGAATGGCTCGCGAGTCCCCACGAGGGTGGGTCGGCCAGCCCCGATAGCCGGCTGATTGGTTTGGCGATGTTGATCGGCACGGTGGCCGCCATGCTCGTGGGGGGAAGCTCCGCGCGCGGGGCCACGGGCGCGTTCTTCGAGGGTGCCGGTTTCGCCTATGCCCGCGTGATCGCGGTCATCGTGGCCGCCAGCGCGTTCGGCGAAGGGGTCAAGCTGCTCGGCCTGGAATTGCTGATCGGCGGCCTGACCGAG
>JBBSES010000108.1:0-10886 GCA_038239465.1 Gemmatales bacterium | reverse complement strand
ATGAAGATGAGGCAGGGGGCGTTTTCCTTGGCCGTCTTGAACAGGTCGCGGACGCGCGAGGCGCCGACGCCGACGAACATTTGAATGAATTCCGATCCATTGATGCTGTAGAACGGCACCCCGGCTTCCCCGGCGACGGCGCGAGACAATAACGTCTTGCCGGTTCCGGGCGGGCCGACGAGCAAGACCCCCTTGGGCACGACGGCGCCGAGGCGGGCGAACTTGTCGGGGTTTTTCAGGAATTCGACCACCTCGCGCAACTCTCGCTTGGCGTTTTGCATCCCGGCCACATCGTCGAAGGTGATGCGCATCTTGCTGCGGTCGTAACGCCGGGCCGGGCTTTTGATGTAGCTGTTGAGGATGCCGCCGCCGAGCGGATCGCGGAAGCGCGGCAGCACGAACAAAAAGAGGACGCCCAGCAGCAGGGCCATCGGCAGGAGAAACCAGATGGCGGAAGCGATCAAGCTGCCGTGGTCCTCTTCCGACGACACCTTGAGGCCAGGGTCTTTTTCGAGCCAGGAGTGGACCATGGCGGTCTGGTCCGTCGTCTCGGGGATGCGCGTGCTAAAGCGGCCGGTGCGCAGTTTCTTGGCGAGGTCTTCGGGCAGGTCCTTGGCGTCCTTGGTCAACTCGCCGTTGACCGTGGTCTTGCCGACGATGGCAACCTTGGCGACCTTCTTCTTTTCGAGCAGGCTGAGGAAGTCGCTGTAGTCGATGGCGCTGCCGCCGCCGAACGACGGGCCGATGAGCGATACCACGACCATCGTCGTCGCCAGCACCACCAGCAGGATCCAGACGTTGGGCATCACGGGGCCGGGACGCTTGCGGGCGGCTCCGTTGGGACTTGGTGGCTGGCGCGGCGGCATTATAGTTCCTCAGGTACTCGCGGGCTTCGTTGCTCGGTCCCGGGCGGCTCCGTTGGGGATGCGGGTACTGACATTGTAGGATAGCAAAACGATATCGGGCTGACTACGGCGAGCGGGGAACGATGAACGACAAATGTCCGACGTGGTGGCGACGGCTGGCGACGCGCTGGCTGCCGAGGCGAGAGCAACCACTGCGTCACCTGACCTTCATTATGGTTACGCGGCGCGGCTGCCACCTGTGCGACAACGCCTGGCAGCGGCTGCGCGCCTGGCAACGTCGGGAAGGGTTTTCGCTGGAGGCGATTGACGTGGACGGCGACCCGGAATTGGTCGCCCAATACGGCACGCTCGTGCCGGTGGTGACGGTCAATGGCCGAGTGCGCTTCCGCGGCTGCGTCAACGAGGTCTTGCTCGCGCGGCTGCTGACGGCGGAGCGGCGGCGCGCGGAAAAGGGCGAAACGTAAACCTACGACGGTGGCACCGCTGGCTCTTCTTCGGGAACGGGAGTATGTTCTTCCCGAGGCGCCTCCGCCACGGGCGCCGGCGGTTCGACGGGCGGCGCCTCAGCGGCCGGCGGCGTCTCGGCCGGCTTGGGCGGCTCCGGCTCGTCGGTCTTGGTCTTGGCTTCCATGAAGGCCATCAGTTCGCTGAACGTGCGCAGCGGCGCCTCGCCTTCGAGGGCGGCCTTGGTCAGCTTCGCCTTGGGCGTGGGCCGCGAGGGCCGGGGCGGGCGCGGCGGCGTCACCACGATCTGGCGCCTCGGCGCGTCGGGCGGTTGCCCTTCCCCTGGAGGAGAACCGGCCGGCGGGGCGCTCGGAGTGGGCCGAGGACCTCGCTGGAACGGCGGCCGTTGCTGCGGGCCGCCAGGGCGCTGCGGCGCCGGCCCGCGCTGCGGCGGACGTTGGTCGCCCTGACGTTGCGGGTCGCCCTGGCGCTGCGGCGGCCGATCCTGGCGCGGCGGCCGCGCTTCGGGCGCCCGGCGTTCCGGCGCCTTACGCTCGGAACCGGGGGCGATCATGGTCAGCGACACGCGCCGGCGATCCTTATCCACGGTGAGAACCCAGACGTTGACCACGTCGCCGACGGCGACCACGTCGTAAGGGTTCTTGATGTAGCGGTTGGCCATCTGGCTGATGTGGACCAGGCCGCTATCTTTCAGGCCGATATCGACGAAGGCACCGAAATCGACGACGTTGAGGACCGTGCCCTTCAATTCCATGCCGGGTTGCAAGTCCTCGAGTTTGAGGATGCCCTTCTTGAAGATAGGCGGTGGCAGGTCGTCGCGCGGATCGCGGCCCGGCATCCCCAGCCAATGGAGGATATCGTCGAGCGTTTGCTCGCCGATTTGCAGGCGCGCGGCCACCTCGACCGGCGCCACGCCCTTGAGCTTGTCGCGCAACTCGCTGATCTTATCGTTGTCGCGGACCACGTCGGGGCCGTAGCCCAACTCGCCCAGGAGTTGATGGACCGCGGGATAGCTCTCGGGATGAATCCAGGTGCTATCGAGCGGATCGTCGCCGCCCGCGATTTTGAGGAAGCCGGCCGCTTGCTTCCAACGCACCTCGCCGATCGACGGCACCTCGCGGATTTGCGCCCGATTGCGGAACGGCCCATGTTGGGCGCGGAAGTCCACCAGTTCGCGCGCCGCCAGCTGATTCAGCCCGGCGACATGACGCAGCAGCGGCACGCTGGCGGTATTCAAATCAACGCCGACGTGATTGACGCACGACTCGATGACGGCGTCGAGCGACTCCTTCAAATGCTTGGGATTGACGTCGTGCTGATAGAGGCCGACGCCGATATTTTGCGGGTCGATCTTCACCAGTTCGCTGAGCGGGTCTTGCAAGCGCCGGCCAATGGAGATGGTGCCGCGCAGGGTGGCGTCGAAGTTGGGAAACTCCTCGCGGCCGATCGGACTGGCCGAATAGACGCTGGCGCCGGCCTCATTGACGATGACGTAAGCCAGGTCGGCCGGCGGCGCCGGGATCGGCTTCGGCGGTTCGGGCGGCGGCGCCTCGGCGACGGGAACGGCTGGCTCGGGCGCCGGCGCTTCGGCGATGGGAGCAGTGGCTTCGGGAGTAGGCGCTTCCGCGACCGGGGCAGGAACCTCGGGCGCAGGCTCAGCTACAGGAGCAGGCGTTTCGGCCACGGGAGCAGGGGTTTCCGCCGGCGGCTTCGTTTCGGCAACCGGGGCTTCTCCGGCCGGCGCTTGCCCTTCGACAGGCGCTGGCGTCCCTTCCGCCGAGGGCGCTTGCCCCTCGACGACTGCGGGCGGTGCGGCCGGCGGCACTACTTTGGGCTGGCGCGGTGGCTTTGGCGCCGGTTTCGGCGGCGGGTTGCTGGCCACTTCTTGCCAGTTCGCCAATAGTTCCGAAACGACCTCTTCGGTCTCGCGGCAGGCGGTGCCGTTGCCGATGGCGATGACGCTCAGCTGCAAATGGCCGATCATCTGCGCGAGGTGATACTTGGCCTCCGCTTTGCGGTTCTGCGGCTGATGCGGAAAGATCACCGACTGATCGATGAGGTTGCCCGTCTCATCTAGCGCGGCCACCTTGCAGCCGGTGCGGAAGCCAGGGTCGATGGCCAGAACGCGACGACCGCGCAACGGCGGCTGCAAGAGTAGACTGCGCAGGTTGCGCGCGAATACCGACACCGCATGTTCCTGGGCATGTTCGGTCAACTCGCGGCGGATTTCGCGCTCCAAGCTCGGCAGCAGCAGCCGCGTCAGCGCGTCCTCGGTGACGTGCCGGAGGAAGTCGGCGTGTGGATGATCGTGCAGTTGCGGCAGCAGCGGCGCCCGCTCGCCAACGCCGTCGTAGAGGGCGCGCCGGATGAGGTCGTTGTCGAACTCCATCTTGGCCTTGAGCGGCCCTTCCTTCTCGCCGCGATTGATGGCCAGGACGCGATGCGGCGGCGCGTGGCGCACGGGTTCGGTGAACTGGAAGTAGTCCTTGTAATCGAGGCCCTGGCCTTCCGGCAGGTTCTCGGCCTTGGTCGTCGTCAGTCGGCCCGTTTCCCACAGGATGATACGCACGGCGGCGCGGATGTCGGCCGTCTCCGCGATCTGCTCGGCCAGAATGTGCTGCGCCCCCTCCAGCACCGCTTCCGGCGTCGGCAGTTCCTTCTCGGGATTGACGAGCGTCAGCAGGAATTCGGGCAAGTTGCCGAGGGCCGGATCGCGATTCCAGATGGAGAGGGCGAGCGGTTCCAGTCCCTTTTCGCGCGCCGCCTGCGCCAGGCTGCGCTTCTTCGGCTTGTAGGGCAGGTACAAGTCTTCGAGGCGCTTGGGACTGTCGGCGGCCGCGATCGCGGCGCGCAAGTCATCGGTCAGCTTGCCCTGCCCCTCGATGCTCTTCAGAATGGTCTGTTTGCGTTCCGCCAGCTGGCGCAGCTGCTTGACCCGCGCCTCGATCCGGCGGATCACCTCCTCGTTCAGCCCGCCGGTTTGCTCCTTGCGGTAGCGGGTGATGAACGGCACGGTGTTGTCGCCGTCGAGCAATTGCACCACGCTTTCGACCTGCACCTTGCGGATTTGCAGGTCTTGAGCGATCCGAGCGAAGTCGAGCATCATCGAGTCGGTCATTGGATATTATCGCGTGATGGGGCCGCGAACGAGGCATCGCGGCAAGAGGACCACAGGGGAGCTACTATATATAGGGTAGGGGAAGCCAACTTCGCCCGCCAGGAAAGGGAGACGGTCTAGCATCGCGCCGTCCTACCGCGGCCGGCGGAGGAGTGGGCGAAACGACGATGGATGGTAAGGCACGGCCCGGTCATCGCGGCAGACTCGGCAAAGAGCGTGATTCCGTGTGCCTACTGTAGAATTCCGTCTCTGCGCTGTCAAGACAAGGCCGATGAGGGTTTGACGAAACCTGGCCGCGGATGAGAAAGTTGAGGGGTACGAAACGGGCGAGCGGGGGGCGGTATCCCCATGAGCGCACACTCAGGGGGCTGACGCCCCCCGCTCGCCAAGCCATATCGGGCGGAGCCATATGACTGCCGACACCATCGCTTGCCCCTACTGCAATAGCCTGCTGCCGAGGCCCCAAACCAGCGGCCCACGCCTGACCTGCCCGCGCTGCGGCGAGAGCTTTCCCTATAGCGGAGGGGAAGCGGCGCCGGCCGACGCATCGCCAGCCATTCCCGTCCAGGCACAACCGAAAGGCCGCGCCAACCGCCGCCTGGCCTTCGCGGTCCTCGGCGGCATGGGGCTGATGGCGCTCTTGAGCCTGACCTATGCCCTCGCCACCGTCGAATGGCGGCGCCGCAACGACCCGAAAGAGTTGCCGTCGGCCCCCGTGGAGACGCGACCCGTGCCGCCCGCCGACTGGGCGGCACTCGCCTATCTTCCCCCGGACTGCAATCTGGTACTCGGCCTCAATGTCGCCGGCGCGCAGCGGACGGTCGCAGGGCAAGCGTTCCTGGCGAAGCCGCAACTCGGCAACACCGGCGTCAGCCTCGACGTGGTGGAACGCGCCATCGGCCTGAAGCGCGACGAACTCGATCACGTCGTTTTCGCCTTCCGTCTCGACGATTGGCGCATGGTCCTAGTGGCGCGGACGCGCCGGCCTTACGACAAGGACGCGGTGCGGAAAGCATTGAACTGCAATCGGCACACCGAGGCCGCGGGCCGCACGCTCTATCATTTCACGCTCGAACGCCTGAAAGCGCCGGCCGTCCTCTGGTCGCCCGACGACCAAACCCTGGTGGTCGGCCTGCTGCCCAAGGACGTGGCCGCGATTCCCAACGCGCCAACGGCGGGTAGTCAATTGCCATCGCCCCTGCGGGAATTGCTTCGCCAGGAGACCGCAGCTGCCGACGTTTTCTGGACCGCCGGGCATGTGAATAAACTCGACGGGGCGCAGGCGCTGCTGGAAAAACTGCTCGGGGAGGACGCCGGCGCGGCCGCGGCGGCGATCCGTACGTTCGTGGTTCACGTATCTCTCGACGGCGAATTGCGCCTGGGCGGCGCCGCGCTTTGTCTGGACGACGACGGCGCCGCGGCGCTGCGAAAGGCGCTGGCGAAACTTAAGGCGAACGAGGGCGCTTATCTCAAACTGTTGGGGCCGGGCAGCGGCGGGGAGAAAGTCGCCAAGGCGCTCGCCGATTCATTCGAAATCAAGGGCGAGGGAACGCGCGTGACGTTGCGAGCGGTGGCCGACGAAGCCGTGGTCAAGCAAGCGTTGGCCGATTGAGACGCGACAATTTCGTTTACCGCGCCCCGATAGGAAAGCGCGAAGGACGCGAAACGTAAATAAATCGGGTCATCGCGCGGAACCTCATTTACCCGCGCCGCCTCGCAGCCGCTTGAGTAGCGTCGCCATGTCGTCCGGCATCGCGGCTTCCCACGCCAGTCGTTCGCCGGTAGCCGGGTGCGCGACGCCGAGCCGTGCGGCATGAAGCATCGGCCGTTTGGCGCCGCTGTCATCCGCGACCGGCTGCCCGTGCAACGGCCGGTCGTAGACGCGCTCGCCGCACAGGGGCGTGCCGCGTTCGCCCAAATGAACGCGAACCTGATGCGTGCGGCCCGTTTCCAGACGGCATTCCACCAGCGTGAAAGCGCCCAGTTCCTCGACGACGCGGACGTGCGTGATTGCCTGCTGCCCCTCGCCGACGCCGGTGCCGCGCCGGCCGTCGCCGCGGTCGCGTACCAGCGACGATTCGATGCGTCCCGGCGCCGCCTGGCCACGGACCATTGCCAAATAACGACGTTCGACCGTGTGAGCGCGAAACTGCTTGCCGAGATGACTCTCGGCGACCGGCGTCCGCGCGAAGACGACCAGGCCGCTCGTTTCCTTGTCGATGCGATGGACCGCCCGGATGCGCGGCCCCCTGCCGCCGGGACTCAACAATCCCGGCAAGAGATCGGCGAGGGTCGGCGGCAGGAAGCGTCGGCCACGCGGCCCGAACTCGGCGGCTTCGTCCGGGTGGCGCATGGTCGTCAATCCGGCCGGCTTGTCCACGACGACGATATGAGCATCGGCGAAACGCACGACGGGTGCGAATCGCGGGATGTCGCCTTGCCCTTTGCCGTTTCCGACGTTCACGACCTCAACGCGCTGCCCCGGGGCGACGCGCCGCTCCGGGTCGGCGCACGGCGAACCGGCCAGGCGAACCCGGCGTTCGCGGATCAAGCCTGTCGCGGTGGCGAGCGTCATTTTCAGGCGCTTGCGCAGCACGGCGGCCAGCGGTTGCCCGGCTTCGGCCAGCGCCACGACGAAGGAACGCTTCGACATATCTTCATACGTTGTTTAGAGCGCTCAGGCCGTCGGAAACAAGAACTCCAGCAACTTCGCCTGCCGCCGGTATTCGGGAATGACGATGTCGGCCCCGGCTTGCAGGAGGCGGTCGCGCTTCCAGGCGTCGGTTCCCTGACGCCGCGCCTCGTCGCTGGCCACGGCGACCGCCACGCCGCCAACGCGCTTCACTTCCTCCACCTCGACGTAGCCGTCGCCGAAGCCGAGCAACTCCGGGCCGCGCAGGCCGTTTTCCGTGATGAGCCGTTCAATGACGTGCTTCTTCGAGAAGTTCTGGTAGTCGTCCTGGGCGCCGTAGATGTGTTCGCCGAAGAAGGGCGTCAGGCCGAGCAAGCGGGCTTCGTGGCGGACATATTTTTCGTCGGTGCCGCTGGCCAGGTAGAGCGTCAAACCGCGTTCCTTCAGCGCTTTCAGCAAAGCGTGACTTCCGGGCACGGTCCATTCGTCGGCCGTCGCGCTGCCGTTCTCCAGCGCGGCGAGGCGGCCGCGGATGCGGTCCATGAGCCGGTCGTGATACCGATGCTTGTACGCCAACGGTTCCAGCGGTTGGCCGCCGCGCCGAATCACTTCATCGACCAGCTGAATCATCTGGTAGATCGTCTGCCGGCCGTTGAGACGCATGACGAACTCATCGACGGCCGCGGTCAACTCGGCTTCGCTCTCGGAGGTGCCGGTGGCGCGCAGCACCTCGACCATCATGGGGATCATGACTTGCGGCCAGCCCTCCCGGATCAGCGACAGCGTGCCGTCGAAGTCGAACAGCACGAAGCGGAATTGGCCGCGCGGCAGGTCGGGATGCACGATTTCAATTTCGTCGTCGAGAATCATGCCGACATTGTAAGGACCAAGTCGGCGCCGTGCCACCGCTGGCCGCGCAAACGGCACTATCGTCAGGCGCGCAGCTGACGGGCAACGATTCTCCGGCAATCTGGGCAACCTGGCGATGAGTCTGCCGCCGCTCCCGGCCTATACTCGATGCTCCCGGAACCTGACGGAGAGCGGCCATGAGCGTCCCTTATTTCCTGACCGAAGAGCGCGTAGCCTTCGAGACCCTGTGGCACCCACCGGCGTTTACCGCCCAGAAGCGGGCCAAATACCTGCGTTTACCCGGCGAGCAGGTGGCCAAGTCCGTGCTATTGCGCGGCCCCCGCGGCTTCGTCCTGGCCGTGCTGCCGGCCACGCGGCACGTCGATACCTACGCCCTGGCTGCCGCGCTTGAAGGCCCGGTGCGCCTGGCAACTCCTGACGAAATCACCGACGTTTTCCGCGACTGCGAATGGGGCGTGGTCCCGCCCTTCGGCGCCCGCTATGGCTTGCAAACTTTGCTCGACGATTCCCTCGACGCCGACGCGATGATCGTCCTTGAAGTCAACGCCCACAACGAGGCGATCCGGCTGCGCTGCGGCGATTTCGAGCGCCTAGAAAATCCGCGGCGCCTATCGTTCAGCGATGCTCCAAAGCAAACGATCACGAAAACACCAAAACACGAAAAAGGCGAATGAAGGTCATTGCACGAAGAAATGACGCCTCAATCCCCTCCCTATTTTTCGTGTTTTCGTGTTTTCGTGATCCCATTGGCTTTTGACTTGCCATGCCACGGCCGGGCCGTCTGCTAAAATGATTCTCGCCCGGACGCCATCGCCGCCAGAGACCGCCATCATGACGCAGACGACGACGCCCGCCCTGCCGCAAACCGTGTCCGCGCCGACCGTCGCCATCCAGCGCCGGCACTTCGGCCCCAGCCTGCTCACCGATGAAGACCTGTACCTCTTCAACGAAGGCAGCCATCTGCGGCTCTACGACAAGCTCGGCGCCCATCCGCTGACGGCCGATGGCGTCGCCGGCACCTACTTCGCCGTCTGGGCGCCGGCCGCGGAAGGCGTCTTCGTCATGGGCGATTTCAACGGCTGGAATCCAAGCAGCGTGCCGTTGCATCCGCGCGAATCGTCCGGCATCTGGGAGGGGTTCGTCCCCGAGGTCGGTGTCGGCGCGATTTACAAGTATCAGGTGGTATCACGATATCACGGCCATCGCGCCGAGAAGGCCGACCCGTTCGGTTTCGCCCAGGAACAACCGCCGCGCACGGCCTCCATCGTCTGGGAACTCGATTACGAATGGCACGACGCCGACTGGATGGCCAGCCGCGGCGAACGCCATCAACTTACGTCGCCCATGTCGGTCTACGAACTGCACCTCGGCTCGTGGATGCGCGTGCCCGAGGAGGGCAATCGGTGGCTGACCTATCGAGAAGCGGCGCCGCGCCTCGTCGAGTACATCACGCGATTGGGCTTCACCCACGTCGAATTCATGCCTTTGACGGAGTATCCTTTCTCGAAGTCGTGGGGCTATCAGACGACGGGCTACTTCGCGCCGACCAGCCGGCACGGCACGCCGCAAGATTTGATGTTCCTCATCGACGCCTTGCATCAGGCGAACATCGGCGTCATCCTCGATTGGGTGCCGTCGCACTTCCCCGGCGATGGCCACGGCCTGTTTTACTTCGACGGCACCCACCTCTACGAACACGCCGACCCGCAGCAAGGCTTCCATCCCGATTGGAAGAGCTACATCTTTAACTACGGTCGTCACGAGGTACGCAGCTTTCTGTTAAGCAGTGCCCTCTTCTGGCTGGACCGTTATCACATCGACGGCCTGCGCGTCGATGCCGTCGCCTCGATGCTCTATCTCGATTACTCGCGCAAGGCGGGCGAGTGGATCGCCAATCGTTATGGCGGCAACGAAAATCTCGAAGCCATCAGCTTCCTCCAACGCCTCAATGCCGAGGTGTATAAAGCGCATCCCGACGTACAGACCATCGCCGAGGAATCGACGGCTTGGCCCGCGGTATCGCGGCCTACCTACGTCGGCGGCCTGGGCTTTGGCCTCTAGTGGGACATGTGCTGGATGCACGACACGCTGCAATACGTCTGCCGCGATCCGGTGCATAGCCGCTTCCATCAGAATGAACTGACCTTCCGCGGTCTGTACGCCTTCACCGAGAACTTCATGCTGCCGTTGTCGCACGACGAGGTCGTCCACGGAAAGCAATCGCTGCTCTCGAAGATGCCCGGCGACGACTGGCAGAAGTTCGCCAACCTGCGCCTGCTCTTCGGCTGTCAGTTCGGGCAACCGGGCAAGAAACTGCTCTTCATGGGCGGCGAGTTCGGCCAATGGCACGAATGGAATTACGACGACAGCCTCGACTGGCACCTGACGCAGTGGGAACGGCATTCGGGCATGCAGCGCTGGGTGGCCGACCTCAACCGCGCCTATCGCAACGAGTCGGCTCTGCACGAGATGGACTGCAACCCGACCGGCTTCGCCTGGGTCGATTGCAGCGACTCCGACACGAGCATTTTGAGCTTCCTGCGTAGCGGCCACGGAGACGAAATCATCGTGGCCGCCTTCAACTTCACGCCGGTGCCGCGTCTTTACTACAAGATCGGAGTCCCCGCGGACGGCTACTGGAAGGAAATCCTCAACAGCGACGCCACGGAGTACGGCGGCAGCGGCATGGGCAACCAAGGCGGCGTCTGGGCGGCGGACCACTGGTGGCACGGCCGGCCGCATACGTTGTATCTGACGCTGCCGCCGTTGGGGGTGGTGTTTTTGAAACGCGGTTAGCGAGGCTGCTTTGTAAAAAGCCCGGCGAGCGGGGGGCGTTAGCCCCAATACCGTTTAACGAAGGACGATGTTCACTTGTTTGTACATTGAAAAATCGCCTGAAAAATACTGTACATCGTACTGAACATCGAGCTTCGTT
>JBBSES010000107.1:0-10917 GCA_038239465.1 Gemmatales bacterium | reverse complement strand
GCCAGCTTCGCCTGCAGCAAGTCGAGCACGTCGCTTATCGTGGTCAACGTTTCGAGTTCCTGGGGCGTCAGGCGAATGCGGTACTGGCGCTCGATCTGCGAGACGACGCTAACGACGTCCACGGAATCGAGGCCGAGTTCCTCGCGGAGTTTCTTGCCGTCGTCGAGGTCGGGATACTTCTCGCCGGTGTCGGCCTCGAGCAATTCGACCAGCGTGTGACGGATCGCGTCCCGGTCCGGCATGGCTTCACCTTCCTGGCTCAAAAGGTCTCTGAAATCGCGGAACGTCCCTGTGCGATTCGCGTCAAGAAACCAGTTTGGCGGGTTTTTGGCAAGAGCGATTCAGCGACGCACGCGCGTCAGTTCCAGAATTGACTTGTGGCCGTCCTCCACCCACTCTTGCCGTACCAACCGTTCCTGGTCGTCGTACCAGACGTCCACCTGCACGCCGCCGGTCAGTCGGTAGTGGGCGCAGTTGCGCGCCTGGCCGCCGACGTTTACCTGACCGGGGCCGACGTATTTCAACGTGGCGTTGATCTCCTTGCCGGTATCGCCATCCAGCAGCGGCACCGCGCCGTTCCGCTGGGCGGCGACGGGCAGCCGCCAGTAGGTCGTTACCCAGACGTCGGGCCGGATCAGGCGCTCCTGGCCGTTGACCCGTAACCGCAGCTTATCGTTGTCGGGCACGACGCTTACCGCGTAAGCCTTGCCGTCGTCGTTGCTGGTGCCATCGAGGCGCTGGAGTCGGCCGTCCTTCCATGCCTCGGTGCCGCGATACTGGTAGGTGTACACCTTCAAGCCGCCGAAGAAGCTGAGGCGCACGTCGGCCTCGCCGACCATCGTGGCGGTGCCGTCGTCTTGCCGGCTGATGGTCATGTGGTACTCGCCGGCCCGTTTGCCGTCGATGCTGATGGTGAAGTCGCGCGTTTCCGTATCGGCGGCGGCGGCCATGCCGGGCGCTAGCAAGATTGCCCAAACGCCTAGGGATATCGCACGGGCGGGGAAGGGAACGACGGTAGTGCGAGCCATCGCTCATCTCCTTCGAGACGGGGAGTGGGGGGAAGGTGAAGCGCCGACGAATGCCGGCGCGAGGGACGATGTAGCGGAGGCGCGGCGGGGGAGCAAGAGCAGTAATCGGTGACTGCGACCTGTTTTCTCCCCTCCCTTTTAGGGGAGGGGTTGAGTCTCCTAAAACCCCACCCCCAGCCCCTCTCCTAATAAGGGAGGGGAGCCAGAAGGAGGATATGTCACTTCCTGACGCCACTGCCCACCAAATCCTCATCGCTGCCTTCGTGCGTCGGTTCCTCGTCCATCGCCGTTGGCCGCTCGTCGTCGGCCCCGGACCAGGCGAAACCGTCGGAGGTCATCATGGTGGCGTCGTGGCTGGGGTCGCCGCCGAACTCCATGACGCTCGGGCTAACTACCGATGACTCTTCGGGCGGCAGGCGGAAGGCGCTGACCGAATCGCGCAGTTGCTCGGCGAGCCGCGACAAGGTGCTGGCCGACACCGCGGCGTAGCGCGTGCCGTCGGCTGTCTTCTGCGTCACGTCGGACACGTCTTTCATGAAGCGCGAGACGGCGTCGGAATCGACGGCCTGCTCCTTGGCGGCGGTGGCGATGTTCTGAATCAGTTCCGCCAACCGCGTCGCCACCGTTTCGATCTCGACCAGCGATTGCCCGGCCTGCGTGGCCACCAGCGAGTTATCGACCACTTCGCGCGTGGTTTCTTCCAGAGCGTTGACGACCGCCGTCGTTTCCTGCTGGATGGAGGTCAGCGCGGATAGCTTGCGGGAGGCGTCGGCACTGCGGCCCGCCAGTCGCTCGGCCACTTCGGCGATGACGGCGTAGCGCTGGCCCCCCTCGCCCGCCAGCGAGGCTTGCAGCGAGGCGTTGAGGGACAGCACGCTGCTCCACTCGGCCACGTCGTTGACCAGCGTCGCCACGAGGGCGACATCCTGAGCGCCGTCGCCCAACCGGCGGATGCGTCGGGCCGTCTCGCGCACCTGCTCGCGGATGTGCGTCATGCCCTGCGTCGTCTTCTCGACGGCGAGTTTGCCCTTGCGCGCGTTGGCGAGCGCTTGCTGGGCGACCCCGGCCGAAACGGCGGCGTTGTCGCTGACGCGCTGGATCGAGTTGGCCATGTCGTCGATGGCCTGCGTCGCCTGGCCGATCTCGTCGGCCTGGGCGTCGCTGCTCTGCGCCAGCTGTTCGGTGAGCGAATGAATCTCGGCCGCCGAGTCGCCTACTTGCCCCGTGGTACTCTGCACGCGGCTGATGACTTGCCGCTGCTGGCGAATCATGAAGTTGAACGACTCGGCGATCGGGCCGGTCAGGTCGGCGCCGACCTCGGCCTCGCGCGTCAGGTCGCCGGCCGCGGCGCCGTGAACTTCATCGAGCAACTTGAGGACCGCCGCTTGAATCTCTTCTTTCTCCTCGCGCGACTGGATGAGGCCGACGGTGTTGTCGAGCATTCGATTGAGGGACCGGGCCATGCGGCCCAGTTCGTCGCCGCTGCGCACGCGGGCGCGGGCGGTGTAATTGCCCTGTTCCACTTCGTCGAACGTTTCGGTGATGGCGTAAACCTGGCGCGTCATGCCGCGGGCGATGAGGAAGACCAGGCCGCCGCCGACCAGTAGGCCGACCGCGATGCTCCAAAGAGCGATATTGAGATAGCGGCGGGCGCGGCCGACCGCCTGTTCGGTAAGCGACTCGGCGGCCTCGAACTCTTCGTCCCAAAGCTGGAAGGCGGTGTCGATGGGCCGCTGCGCCGTCGCCAGTACGCCGGCCGGCGCGGCGTCCACGCGCTCAGGCTTGAGCAGGGCCACGTCAATGTACAGGAGAAAATCGTCGCAGGCGATGCGATTGGCGACCACGGCTCCCTCGATGCTTTCACCGACGGTCTCGTTGGCGAGATTCACCCCCTGGGCGTTGCGGTCCACGCCGTCGCGCAACATGCGGATCGGGCCGCCGAGACTGAGCAACAGCGCCCGATCCGCCGGCGTCAACGATTTGCGCAGCGCCGAGGAAGTGGCTACCGTCTGCGCCTGGCTCAGCGCCTCGATTTGATCGAGCAGTTTGAAGGCGAGCGTATCGTTCAAGTAATAGCGGTCTTCCTGGCGGACGAAGATGAGCCGCGAGCGGTCGGCCGTCTGCGCCACCAGGCCGAGCAGTTCGGTGAGCAAACTTCGGTATTGAGAAACGTTCAGGTCGCCGGTGCGCAGGTGGCGCAGGTCTTCCCACGCTTCCTTGATCTCCTGCCATTTCTCCGTGGTTTGCAGGCGGGCGCCGTATTCCTCGTCGAGGCCATCGACGCCTTCGATGGCGGTATCGATGTCGCCTTCGATGATCGGCAGCCGCACTTTGAAGGCCTCGATATCGGGCGGCAACTTGTCCTTGCTCTGGCTCTCGGCCAGCGCGATGGCGCCGTAGGCGGTGCGGTGCTTTTGCAGCTGTTCGATCAAGCCGCGCAGCGACTTGACGTACTGCAAGCCGGCCAGCCGGCGCTGTTCGGTGCGCAGCTGGTCGAGTTCGTAGGATACCGCCAGATAGCCCAGCACGCCGATGGGGCCGATGGCCAGCACGAGGATGAGGGCCAGCTTATGCCAAACTTTTAAGGTCATGGGTGAAGCTCCAGGGAGGCGAGGCCAGGCAGGTCGTGGACGCGGCCGACGCCTTCGGGGCCGAGCAGTCGGTCGAGGTCGAGCAGTAACAACGGGCGATCGCCATCGTCGGCCAAGCCGCGCGCGTAGGGGCCGACGGTGCTACCGCGCAAGGAGTCGCCCAACGGCCATCCGTCGCCGGGCAGCGGTCGCACACCTTCGACGCGATCGACCAGCAGCATGAACGGCACGGGACCGCCGCGGACGACCAGCAAGTGCTGATCCGGTCCATCGGCACGGGCGGGCAGGTCGAAAAAGGCACGCAGGTCAACCACCCCACGCGGGATCGAGCGCAGCGGAGCGACGCCACGCAGCCAGGCGGGAGCGTCCGGCACCGCCGCCACGCCGTTGCCGCGCGCGATCTCGAGTACCGGCTCCGGCGGAAAGGCGAACGCCAGCGACCCGAGCCGAAAGACGATTTGCTTGCGCGCCGCGGAGTTCTCATAGGCTTCGCCGCGCCGCTCGCGCCATTCGGCCCAGGCGGCGGTTTCCAGGGCGGATAGCGACACCGGCTCGGGCGCGGCAGAAATCGCCAGCGCTACCGGCATCGGTTCCGGCTCCGAAGCGACGGGAACGACCGCGACCTCCGGCGTCATGTCCGGCTCGTTTTCCTGGGGAACGACCGCGACCTCCGGCGTCGCCTCCAGGAGCAGCGGCTCGGGCTGTGGGTCCGGCGCGGGCGGATGCCGCTCCAGTTCCGCCGTGGTCTCCTGAGCGAAGGCCAGTTGTTCCGGCGTGGGCCTATCGAGGATCGGCTCCGGCGTCAGCTGCCAACGTCGAATGGTGCCGTCGCGTCCGCCCGAAATCAAGACGCGGCCATCGGGACGGAAGGCCAGGGCATAGACGATGCCGGCGTGGCCGAGAAAGACCTCGCGCGGCTCGCCCGTGGCCACGTCCCACAGGCGCACGCTGCCGTCGGCGCCGGCGGAAGCCACGGTTTCGCCGCTCGGGTGGAAAGCGACCGCGAAGACGCCCCTGGCATGGCCGCGCACGATCGTTGGCGGACGTTGTCCCGTCACATCCCACAGGCGCACGCTGCCATCCGCGCCGGCGGAAGCGAGAAGCGACCCGTCGGGCGAAACCGCGACGGCATAGACGAGGCCGTCGTGCCCCCGATACTCAACTCCTCGCTCGCCCGATGCGGCGTCCCACAGACGCACGACGCCGTCCTGTCCCGCAGTGGCCAGTTGCAAGCCATCAGCGGAGTAAGCGATGCCGAGGAAGCCGTCTTGTGGGCTGGGAATGACACGGCCGGCCATGCCATTTTCGACATCCCAGAGGCGAACCGTGCCGTCCCAGCCGGAGGAGGCCAGCTGTCGGCCATCGGGATGGAAGGCAACGCCGGTAACGCCGATATCGTGGCCGCGAAAGACGCGCAAAAGCCGGCCGTGATGCACGTCCCAGAGTTTGACGCATTGATCGCAGCTGGCCGAAGCGATGGTCGCGCCGTCGCCGGAGAAGGCTACCGCCGTGACCCAATGATCGTGCGCCCGGATCGCCCCTACCGGGTCGCTGGCCAGGGCGTCCCACACTTCGATCGTGCCCCGCAGCCGGGCGGCGACGAGACGCTTGCCGTCGGGACGGTAAGCGAGGCCGAGTACGGCGTTGGGAGTATTCGTCGGGGCGACGGCTTCGCGCGGTTCGCTCATGGCTGAGTGCCTCATGATGCTTTAAGCCACCAGGTATGTCATAGGCACGCCAAGAAAGCTCACGCGGCGGATCGATGAATTTTCGATGAAGATCGCGCGGCGCGGCTTTGACCATGCTTTAGAATTGCACGCAATGAGGAAGCATAACTAACGCAAGGTTTCCTCCAAGGGATATCGTAGTCCACGATCCGGGTATAAGTGTTCCAGCTGAGCTTGCTTCATGAAACCTTAAACATTCCCTCATCATTTGCACGTCGGGCATATACAAACTATGGGGCATCTCTCCGAGGCTTTTCATCCTTGGGCGATAAAGCAAACCTTCATCGGCTTTTCATGGCACTCCTCGCCCCTAACGCGCTTACATTCGTAAGATGAAGTTGGCTATCTTGTCGTCCATCGAGCCGATGCTCCCCTCGCGCTGGAAGCGCGAGATGCCGCGACCTCTTTGATCCGCTCCCCCTCGCCAGGCACGGCGCAAGGGAGCGTCGGCAGCTCGGGAAGACATCCATGCCTGGCCTCAACACCGTCGATGAATTCCTGCAGTTCATCCAGCGCAGCGGGCTGTTGGACAAGCCGCGTCTGGATTCGCACCTGCAGAAACTAACCGCCGCCTCGCCGTTGCCCGATCAGCCCAATCAACTCGCCGCCTTGCTGGTGCGCGACGGGCTGCTAACGTCGTTTCAAGCGCGGCAGCTGCTGGCCGGCAAATTTCAGGGCTTCACCATTCTCGGGAAGTACAAGATTCTCGAAATGGTCGGCGTCGGCGGTATGGGCAAAGTCTTCTTGTGCGAACACATGCTGTTGCGGCGATTGGTCGCCGTAAAAGTCTTGCCGCGCGCCAAGACCGAAAACCCGCTCGCCGTCGAGCGTTTCTACCGCGAGGCCCGCGCCGTGGCGGCGCTGGACCACCCGAACATCGTCCGCTGCTTCGACGTGGACCGCGACGGCATGGTCCACTTCATGGTCATGGAATACGTGGATGGCAGCAGCCTCGATAAGCTGGTGGCCAAGCAGGGGCCGATGGATATCCTCCGCGCCGCCCATTACATCGCGCAATCGGCGCGCGGCCTGCAGAGCGCCCACGAAGCCGGCTGGGTCCACCGCGACGTGAAGCCGGCCAACATCCTCCTCGACCGCACCGGCGTCGTGAAGTTGCTCGACCTCGGCCTGGCCCGCCTCTTCGCCGACCAGGAGGACAACCTGACCGGGCAGCACAGCGAGCGCACCGTCCTCGGCACCGCGGACTACATCGCCCCGGAACAGGCGGTCGCCAGCCACGACGTGGACATCCGCGCCGACATCTACAGTTTGGGCTGCACCTTCTACTTCGTGCTGACGGGCCGGCCGCCTTTCGCCGAAGGCAGCATGACGCAGAAGCTGATCTGGCACCAGATGCGGCAGCCGACGCCGGTCACGGACTTGCGCCCGGAGGTGACGCCGGAAATGGCCGCCATCGTGGACAAGATGTTGGCCAAGGACGCGACGCTGCGTTATCAGCTGCCGAGCGAAGTCGTCGAGGCACTGAAGCCCTGGACCGAGACGCCCATCCCGCCGCCGCCGGAAAGCGAGATGCCGCGCGTCGAGGCCACGCCGGTGAACCTCGGCCTGACCGACCCACGCAACCTGCCGCCGACCGACCTATGGAACCCGCTCGCCCTCGACTCCAATAGTTCGCTGGACCGCATCAAGGAGGAGCTATCGGGCCCGCACGCGCCGACATTCAACGCCCGTAAGAACAGCACGCCGCCGCCGCGCTCGTCGGGCGGGAGTCTGCTGCGTTCGCGCTCGGGCGACGAGCGGCCCAATCAGCTGCGCTCGGCGGCCGACTTGCGTTCGCGTTCGGGCGAAATCAAGCGGCCGCCTCTGCCGGGTCGGCCGAGCGGCAGCGCGCCGCGGCCGACCGACCCCAACGATCCGAAGGGCCGCAATCCCACCGTGGCCAACAGCCGCGCGGAGCCGCCGTCGATCGATCCCAACGCCACCATCCGCAAGCTTCCCCGCCCGGGCGACGACCCGCAGGCCACCGCGCGCAAGATTACGCTGCCCCCCGGTAGCGGAGTGCCTTCGACGATCCGCAAGATGAAGGCCCCGCCTCAGCCGCCGCCGACGACCATGCCGGCCGTACAGTTGCCCGCCGAGACGACGACGCGGCGGTCGTCGCATTGGCCGCTCATTCTCGCAGGGTTGGTCGCCATCGTGAGCATCGGTGGCGCGGCCTACTGGTTCGGCTTGCGTCAACCTCCGGCCGTCGTCCAGACCGGGCCGCAAGCCACCAACCAGGGGACGAATCCCGCGCCGGGCGGCCGGCAGCCATTGGTGGTCACGCGCACGCGCACGCACCCATCCTACAAGAAGGCGAACTGGTCCGAATCGGTGCGCGACGCCATCCACCGCGCCCAACCCGGCGACCGCATCTTGCTCCTGGACACCTCGCACGAAGAGCCGCTGGAACTCGATGGCAACGCCAAGTCCATCGCCAGGAACATCACCGTCGAATCGGGCCACCCCAGCGGCAAGGCCACCACCTGGCGCGTCAAGGAGGGGGCGGCGACCATTCTCAGCTTCGCCGGCGTGGCGGGCGTGACCTTCAAGAACATCGAGTTCGACGGCGAAGGGCAAGTCGATAACCTCGTGACGATCAATGGACGTTGCCCCGGACTGACCCTGGAGGACGTGCAGCTGCGCGGCTTCCGCCGCGCCGCGGTCGTCCTGACCAATGGCTCAGGCACTGGCCAGGAGCCGATCGGGCTGCGAAGGCTGCGAACCACCACGACCAAAGCGGCCGACGCCGCCCTCGCCTTCGCCGCCCCGCGCGGCGACAATCAGGACATTTTGGTGAGCGATTGCCGGTTCGAGGGGCCGTACAAGAGCGCCGTCCGCATCGACGGCACGTTGCTCGGCGCCGAGTTCCGCCGCAACCGCTTCTTCCGTTGCGGCACCGCTTTCGACTACCAGGGCACCAATGCCCAGCGATTGCAGCTGACCGTCGTGTCGAACACCTTCTTCGACGTACAGCGTCTCATCCACCTCGAACGCCTGCCCTCCCTGGGCGCCGACAACCGCGATAGCCGTCTCACCCTGCGCGCCAACCTCCTGGCGCGGACGGCGACGCTGTTGCAGTTGGGCAAGGGACTGACGGCCGAGCGCGTCAAGCCATTGTTCAGCAACTGCGAGTACAACGTCGTCGATAAGGAGTCTGACCAGAACAAGACCGACTTCCTGCCGACGCGCCTGGAGAGTTTCGAGCTATCGACGGACACTGCCAGCGACGGCCATTTCCTCCGCTACCCGCCCAACAGCCCGCTTGCCGAAGCGGGACCGGACGGCACGGCGGTCGGCGTGCCACCGATGAAGTGAGGCGGTTTCCCTTTGGTTCTCGTTTGTCTCGGTTCTCAGGCATTAGCCTGAGAACCAATTCGTATTGCCTTTTCCGTCCACCGTCCACCTTTTCCTTTCCCACGACGCATTGGCGAATGCTAAGCTCGGTAGATCGCCCCTCATGTCGCGTCGGTTGCTCCAAGGGCTGACATCATGATCTCTCCCCGACGAGCGGCGGTGCGTCCGCGCGTCCTCTCGATCGAGAGCGACGCCACGCACTTGCTGGAAGACGAGTTGCGGCCGTTTATCGAGAACAAGAAGTATGGCCGACGGGCGGCCGTGATCGGGCCGGCTGGCTCGGGCAAGACGACCGCGCTCGCGCACCTCGCGGCCGTCTACGCCGGGCGTTCCGACGTGGCGCTTTTGGATACGCCGGGCATCATCGACATCGTGGATGCGTGCCTCGATCCGGGGCGCCGGGTCATCTACGCAGCCGAACAAGTCATTCGGATCAACGAGGACCGAGAACGCGGTCTTGCGAGGCGTCATGTTCATGGAAACCGACTTGAGTCATGCCATCTTGGTCGGCTCCGATCTGACCCATGCGAACTTTTTGCTGGCCAAGTTGGCCGGCGCCGATTTCTCTGGCGCCAATCTAGAAAACGCTCAGATGCGCGGCCTTTGTCTCCGCGACGCCACCTTTGTCAATACCCAGTTTTGCGGGGCCAACCTCGTCGGCTGCGAGATGGAGTTCATGGACCTGGGAGCGCTCGACTTCACCGGGGCCTGCCTCGAAGGCGCCCTCTTGACCGGCGCCAATCTGCGCGGCGCCGATCTCTGGAAAGCTAACCTGAAGGGCGCCCGCATGGCCGACATCGACCTCGAAGGCGCCTGTCTGCGCGACGCCGACCTCACTGGGGCGACATTCCACATGGGATCGTCGCGCAGCGGCCTCGTCGGCAGTCCCATCGCTTGCGAGGGCAGCCGCACCGGCTTCTACACCGACGATTACGAGGAGCAGTATTTCAAATGCCCGGAAGAGATTCGCAAAGCCAACCTGTGCGGCGCCGACCTGAGCGGCGCCACGATCGACGGAGTCGATTTTTATCTGGTGGACCTGCGCGACGCGGTCTACGACGAGGAACAAGCGGCGCACTTCCGAGGTTGCCGTGCTATTCTGGGGACGCGCGTCGGCTGACGCTCACTCTTGCCGCGAGGTATCTCTTGCCGCTGCTGGACCACTTTCACGCGCCGTTGAGCGAACGCCGTCCCTGGGAGTCGTTTCACGCGACCTGGGCCAGCACCATTGCCGACGGCTTGAACGAGACGGTATTGCCGCCCGGCCTTATCGCTCTCGAACACATTCACGCGGGGCCGGCGGTCGAAATAGATGTCGCCACCTGGGACCTCAGCGAGGGCGGCAATGGGACCACGGCCACCGCCACGCGCACCGTCTGGACTCCCGCGACCGCTCCCACGCTCATGCCCGCGTTATTCCCGCCGTCGGCGACCGTGGAGATTCACTCGACCGATGGCGGCCG
Source organism: Gemmatales bacterium (assembly GCA_038239465.1). Taxonomy (GTDB): domain Bacteria; phylum Planctomycetota; class Planctomycetia; order Gemmatales; family Gemmataceae; genus JBBSES01. The sequence goes on along the minus strand of JBBSES010000107.1, from coordinate 751 downwards.
CACCCTCGTTGCGGCCATCGAACTGGTCAGCCCCGGCAACAAGGATCGGCCCGACCAATGCCGCCTTTTCGCCGCCAAGTGCGCCACCTATCTCAGCCGCGGGATTGGTTTGATCGTCGTCGATGTGGTCACGACGCGGCGGGCTAACTTGCATAACGAATTGGTCGGGCTGCTCACTCTACCCCATGAGTTTCAGCTGCCGGACAATTACGGCATCCATGCCGTGGCCTATCGACCATTGCACGCGAACGGCGCAGGCCGCATCGAGACGTGGCCCTTCGCCCTGTCCATTGGGGAGTTGTTGCCGACGGTGCCGCTATCACTGGCGGCGGACCATTGCGTGCCCGTCAGTCTGGAAACCTCTTATGCGGCGGCGTGTCAGCGCCGGCGGGTGCATGAGGCGATGGCTTGATCGAAAGGATATTACTCATGTCGGTAACGAAAGGCTTCTCGATCGTAATTAGTAGCGCCCTCGCCTTCGGCGTGATTGGCGCGGTCCTGGGCTTTACGCTCGGCGTCATGGCGCCGGGTTATTACCGAGCGGTTTTCCGGAGCGGAGAGGCTCCGAATTTTCATCCGCCATCGGTCGGCTTTGGTCTAGGATTTACGCAGGGCATCGTCGCGGGTTTGCTCGTCGGAGTGGCCGTGGTCTTCGCCGTCGCCTGGTATCAGTCGCGCGTGAACCAACGGGACGAGATACCAACCGCTTCGTGATATTACCCGGCTTAACGCGAACGCACCGCCCGCCGCG
>JBBSES010000106.1:0-11032 GCA_038239465.1 Gemmatales bacterium | reverse complement strand
GTCCACCGTCCACCGTCCACCGTCCACCGTCCACCGTCCACCGTCCACCGTCCACCGTCCACTGTCCACCATTTCCGAGGGTTCCATGCCATATCTGCGCGTCGTCTGCGGGTTGTTCTTGTTCGCGTCCGGCGGCTTTGGCGCGGACTTGAAGCTCCTCTCCAACAAGGAAATCGCGGGCGACGTGACGGGCATCAGCGAAACGGAAATCGTCCTGCAAACGAAGGATGGCCCCGTCAAGACGGCGCTGACGAACGCATTGGAATTGCGGCTGCAACCGCCGCCCGCCTTCAAGGTGCCGCCGTCCACGCAGGTGACGCTCAGCGACGGTTCCGTGCTGTACTGCAAGCCCGAAGGGGGCGTCCGCCTCGTCGGCGAGAACAAGGCGGAGTTGACGCTCCTGTCCGACGTGAAGGTGCAGGTGCCGTTCAACCAGCTGCGAGCCATCGTCAAGGATGCCCACGAGCCGAAGAAGAATGTCGCCAATGACGGCTGGGCCAAATGCGTGGCGCGCACGGAGAAGACATCGCCGGCCGCGACGAAACTCAAGCCGGCCGACGTCGTCGTGCTGCGCGGCGCGAATGGCGTCCTCGACCCCATTCGCGGCGAACTCCGCGGAACCGGCAAGGATACCGACGTCGATTTCGATCAATACACGGGCGATGGCGAGCAAGGGCGCAAGTCGCGCTCCCTCTCTCTGGCCAGTCCCAACGTGGCCGCCATCTTATTCGCCAAACAGGCCAACCCCGACGCCGCCCCGAGCGTATGTAAGCTGTACGACATGGAGGGTAACCGCCTGAACGTCGCCAAGCTGTCGTGCAAGGACGGGGCCACGCTCGACGCCACCACGGTCGTCGGCGCCCGGGTCAGCTATCCGCTCAAGCAGCTGGCGCGCCTCGATTTCAGCACCGGCAAGATCGTCTACATCTCGGATTTGCTGGAGGGAATGGTCAAGAACGGCGGCAACGAAGAGAACATCGCCGTCAAAATCGTCAAGCAACCCGACGAAGGCCGGTTAGATCGCATCCGCTGGAACGTCAATCTCGACGACAAGGAATTGAAGCTGCGCATGGGGTCGGACGGCAAGCTCCAAACCTTCCCGAAAGGGCTGGCCCTGCCAGCGCCGGCGGAAATCGTTTACAAGCTCGACGGGCTGTACGACGAGTTCAGCGGCCTGCTGGGAGTAGACGACGCCGTGCTGGGCGACAGCCACGTCAAGTTCACGCTGCTGGCCGACGGCAAGGCCGTCCTGGTGGCCGAGGTGACGCGCAACATGGCCCTCGAAGAAGGCAAGGACAAGAAGGACGCCGGCCGCGTGCTGGCCATCCGCAAGAACATCAAGGACGTGAAGGAACTGCGGATCAGGGTCGAACCGATGCAAGGGGTGCTGCCCTACGGCCATCACGTCAACCTGGCCGACGCGAAAATTACCAAGGAAATCAAGTAGCCAACCGAGCCAAGGGGAACGCTTCCATGAGCCGCTCAGACGCCTCCGCGCCGTCGGCCCTGAACCGCCGCCAATTCCTGGGCGCCGCCGGCGCCACCCTCGTCGGCGGCCTCGCCGTCAGCGGCCAGGAACTGGACAAGCGCGTCGTCGACGCCGAGAAGAAACGCATCGCCACCGTCGAACTGGTCAAGCCCTCCGTCGTCGCCATCTTCGAGAAGGGCGGCGCCGGCGGCGGCAGCGGCGTCCTCATCAGCGACGACGGCTACGCTCTGACCAACTTCCACGTCACCGGCAAGAAGACCGGCATGAAGTGCGGCCTGCCCGACGGCGTCCTCTACGACGCCGTCCTCGTCGGTCTCGACAAGGTCGGCGATGTCGCCCTCATCAAGCTCCTGCCGCCCAAGGACGGCTTCAAGTTCCCCTTCGCCAAGCTCGGCGACAGCGAGAAAGTCAAGGCCGGCGATTGGTCCCTGGCCATGGGCAATCCCTTCCTGCTCGCCACCGACTTCACGCCGACCGTGACCTTCGGCCTCGTTAGCGGCGTGCATCGCTATCAGCCCCCCGAAGGCGGCGGCCTGCTCGAATACACCGACTGCATCCAGATCGATACCTCGATCAACCCCGGCAATTCCGGCGGCCCGCTGTTCAACATGGACGGCGAGTTGATCGGCATCAACGGCCGCGGCTCCTTCGACAAGCGCAGCCGTATCAACTCCGGCGTCGGCTACGCCATCTCGATCAACCAGATCAAGAACTTCATGGGCCAGCTGAAGGCCGGCATCGACACCGACCACGCCACCCTCGGCGCCAGCGTCGATAACGACAAGGACGACGACGTCGGCGTCCGCCTCGTCGTCCGCGCCGTCCTCGACGATCCGCCGTGCGACATCTACCGCCGCGGCCTGCGTTCCGGCGACGAGCTATTCGCGTTCGGCGGCCGCGTCATGGAGAACGTCAACCAGTTCAAGAACGTCCTCGGCATCTACCCCAAGGGCTGGCGCGTCCCCCTCGTCTACCGGCAGAAGAACGACAAGACCGAGACGCTGGCCCGGCTGATGGGTTCGCGCGAACGGGTCTTCGAGTTCGACGACATGGGCAAGCCGAAGAAGCCCGACGGCGCCGTGACCCTGGAGCCGGCGCAGGGAGCGCCCGCCAAGTTCTACGAGGCCAAGGCCGGCTACGCCAACTACTTCTTCAACCGGCAGATGCGCGACCAGCTGCTCGCCGGCTTCAAGAAGCAGGGCGACTTCTCCAAGCTTACCGGGGAATGGTCCTTCGAGGCCGACGTCACCACCGACCGCAAGAAGACCGAGGCCCGCGTCGTCCTCCGCGAGGAGAAGACCGACAACGGCAAGCCGGGCAACACCGTTGTCTCCATGACCTTCGATGGCCTCGATTACAAGCTGGAGCCTTTGAAGGAAGGGCAAAAAGTCCGTGAGTTGACGCAGCCAACCGGCAGCGGCGGCTTGCTAATGGCCCTGCACCACTATCGCTCGCTGCTCACGCGCGGCGAGGCCGGCTTCGACAAGAACCACTTCAACCACGGCGGTATCGAACCGTTGTACGCGCCGCCGGCCGTCGGCCCGATGCCGACCACGAAGCTGGAAAGCCTGCGCACCGACTGCGAAGTCCTTCTCACCGAGTTGGCCGACGTTCAGGGCCGCTGGTACTTCTCGCCCAAGGACCACACCCTGGTCGGCGCCGAAGTGACCATCGAGCGCGACGACGACCCGTGCGAGTTGTACTTCTACGACTACAAGCCCGTGGCCGGCGCCGGTTCGCTGCCGCACAAGATCGAGATCCGCAGCGGCAATGGCCGCTTCGCCACGTTCGTCATCAAGAGCTACAAAATCGGTTAAGCCGCGACCCGTTTACGTTTCGCGCGCTCCGCGCCGAGCGCGCGAAACGTAAACGGAAATTGGCGCATCGGAGAACTACCATGATTCGCGGAATGACCGCGCCCGCCGCCCTTCTCGCGCTGGCCCTGTGCGCCGCCCCCGCGGCCACGCAGCAGCAGTTCGACAAAGCCGTGAAAGACGTCAACCAGAAGATGGTCAAGATCTACGGCCTCGGCGGCTTCCGCGGCCTGCCTGCCTACGGCACCGGCATGGCCATCTCCGCCGACGGCTACATCCTCACCGTCTCCGGCTACCTGATCGAAAGCCCCAAGGACCTGCGCGTCCATCTCGCCGATGGCCGGCGCTTCGACAAGATCAAGGTCGTCGCCGTCGAGCCGGAACTCGACGCCGCCCTCCTCAAAGTCGAAGACCTGAAGGACGAGATTCCCTTCTTCGACCTCAAGGAATCGGCCAAAAGGCCGGCCGGCCAGCCCGGCGATTGGGTCCTTGCCTTCAGCAACCAATTCGAGATCGCCACCCGCAACGAGCCGATGACCGTGCAGCGCGGCTCCGTCGCATCGGTCTCCCGCCTGCGCGCACGCAAGGGCATCACTGAGGCCCCCTACAACGGCGAAGTCTACGTCGTGGACGCCATCACCAACAACCCCGGCGCCGGCGGCGGCGCCCTGACCACGCGCAAGGGCGAACTCATCGGCATGGTCGGCAAGGAACTGCGCAACACGCTCACCGATACCTGGACCAACTACGCCTTGCCGCTCAACGCCAAGATCGAGGTCATCCCCGACGCCGAGAAGCCCGACGTCAAGGCCACCGTCTCCCTGCTCGACTTCATCGACAAGGGCATCAAGGGCACCTACAAGACCGTGGCCCGCGTTCGGCCCGAGGGTGGTACGGGCGGCTATCATGGCATCATCCTGGTGACGAATCCCGAAGGCGTCGATCGCGCGCCGCCGTACATCGAAGAGGTCCGCTCCGGTTCGCCCGGCGCCAAGGTCGGCTTGAAGTCCGACGATCTGATCGTCTACGTCAACGGCGAACTGGTGAGCAGCGTCAAGACCTTCAAGGACATCATCAGCAAGACCAAGCCGACCGACGAGATCACCCTCGAAGTCAAACGCGGCGACAAACTCCGCCAGGTGACGGTCAAGCTCGAAGATCATCCGAAAGTGGCAAAGGTGCCGGCGCCGAAGTAAATGCCCGTTGAGCCGCGACCCCGGCGAGCGGGGTCGCGTAAGCGCCCCCGAGCGCGGAGTACGCGAAACGTAAACAAAAGGATCCCACCGATGATACGCCGACCCCTGCCCCTGACGGCCGCCCTCGCTATATGCCTCATGGCGACCGCGTCCGCGCGTGCCCAGGCTCCCGCGGAAGACGACATCAACGAGGCGCTCGAAAAGGCCATCAAGGCCAGCGTCGCCAAGGTGGCGCCGAGCGTCGTGCAGATCGAGACGCAAGGCGGCACCGAACTGATCTCCACCGGCGAACGCGGTATGCAAGTGCGCAAGGGCGTCGGGCCGACCACGGGCGTCATCGTCTCGGAAGACGGTTTCATCATCTCCAGCGCGTTCAACTTCGCCAATAAGCCGAGCGCCATCTTCGTCACCATCCCCGGCCGGACGGCACGCGAGCCGGCCACCGTCGTCGCCACCGACCACACGCGCATGCTCACGCTCATCCGCGTCAAGACCGATGGCAAACTGCCCGTGCCGACCGCCGCTCCGAAGAAGGAACTCCAAGTCGGCCAGACGGCCGTGGCCCTGGGCCGCACCGTCATCAACCTCGACGACAAGGAATTGAAGCAATCGCCGGTGTTGAGCGTCGGCATCGTCAGCGCCCTGAACCGCATCTGGGGCAAGGCGCTGCAGACCGACGCCAAGGTGTCGCCGACTAATTACGGCGGGCCGCTCATCGACATTTCCGGCCGCGTGCAGGGCATCCTCGTCCCCGCCTCGCCGCGCGACGAAAACGTCCTCGCCGGCACCGATTGGTACGACTCGGGCATCGGCTTCGCCATTCCGCTCGAAGACATCAACGGCGTCCTCGACCGCTTGAAAAAGGGCACCGACCTCCGCGCCGGCTTGCTCGGCATCACCATGCAGGGCGACACGTTCAGCCCGCCGGTGGTTAGCGCCATCCAGCCCGACTCGGCCGCGGCCAAGGGCGGCATCCTGGCCGGCGATACCATCGTCGCCATCGACGAAAAGCCGGTCGCCAGCCAGGCGCAACTCAAGCACCAGCTGGGCAACAAGTACGACGGCGACGAAATCAGCGTCACCGTCAAGCGCGGCGACAAGACGGAAGTCCTCAAGAACCTGCGTCTGTCGGCCAGCCTGACCTCGTTCACGCCGCCGTTCCTCGGCATCCTGCCGTTGCGCGACGACCCCGAAATGGGCGTCGAAGTCCGCTACGTCTTTCCGAAAAGCCCCGCCGACGCGGCCGGCATCAAGGTCGGCGACCGCATCACCACGGTGCAAATTCCGGGCATGATGAAGCCGCAGCAGTTCTCCGGCCGCGATCAGTTCAGCGCCATCGTCGGCAAGCTGCCGCCCGGCACCGAAGTCAAACTGGAAGTGCAACGCGCCGCCGGTGGACAGGTCGATCCGATCAGGGTGAAGCTCGGCGTCCTGACCGACGAGGTGCCGGAAAAGCTGCCCGCCACCGCCTCGGCCCGCAAGGCGCTGGAACCGCGCAAGGGCCAGAACGCGCCGGCGCCAAAGAAGCCGGAAAAGAAGCCCGAGACCGGCCTGCTCAAGCGCGCCACCGCCGCCCGCGAGAACGAGTATTACGTCTACGTCCCGGACGACTACGACCCCAATACCTCTTACTCGCTGGTCCTCTGGCTGCATCCGGTCGGTAAGGGCAAGGAAAAGGACATGGAAGCCTTCCGCGACGCCTGGGAAGATTACTGCTCCGCCAATCACCTGATCATCGTCGCCCCGACGACGGAAAGCGAAAAGGGCTGGCAGGGCACCGACACCGATTTCGTCAGCCAGGCCGTGCGCGACACGATGGCCCAGTACACGATCGACACGAAGCGCGTCGTGGCCCACGGCATGGGCGTCGGCGGCCAGATGGCCTATTACCTCGGCTTCCAGTCGCGCGACCTGTTCCGCGGCGTGGCCACCACCGGCGCGGTGCTGGCTAGCCCGGCGAAGGACAACATCGCGGGTCAGCCGTTGTCCTTCTACCTCGTCGCGGGTGGCAAGGATCCGCTCGCCAAGGAGATCGCCGACACCAAGACGAGGCTGCTGGAAAAGAAGTACAGCGTGGCCCACCGCGAGATTCCGGCGATGGGGCATCAGTATTTGGAGATCAAGACGCTGGCGGAGTTGGTCCGCTGGCTCGATTCGCTCGATCGGATTTGATGGAACTGCAGAAGAATTTCGCGGCCGGTCCCACAGTCTTAGATTGTAGGGCCGGCCGTTTTTCGTCGTCTACACAAACGAGATCGTAGCGTGCGTCAAGCGGTAGCGCGGGCGTAGCCTCCTTCACTCGGGAAATTAGCTTCTCAAGACCGTAAATTCGGCGATCACCACACCGTTGCGAACCAACGCATATCCGGCGGCTCCCAATTTACTGGGCCATGTGGCAGGCGGCGACCGAAACGACCAAAGCTCATCGCCCGGTTGGATGAGCCGCGCGACGCGCTGCCAGCCCGGACGCTTCGCGTTTGCTTTGAGTTTCGCCACGACCGCGTCGAGCGATAGCGATTCTCGCAGCCATGCCACGGGAATGGTACTCATGGACTCTGCTTACTCCCCCGCGCCCCAATAAGACTTCCTCGATGGCCGTTCGCACCTGCTGGGCACATGTGTCGGGGCTGACCCGTCCAATGCCCGTGCCCAAGCCGGGGAACGCCACGGACGTGACGACGGCCGAAATGGGTTGCCCCGCCAAACCTCCCCACGGCGCGACGCCGTGGCGAATGAGCAACAACGCCGCGCGGGCCGCGAGATAAGGATTGACGGTGTCGGTCAGCACCATAGGCACGCGCATCGTTGGGGCGGCAATGACGTAAGGAATTTGGAGGTTGTTTGTCTCGACGATCTCCGCCGTTCCGACCAGCAATTCGCCATGATGGCGAGCGCGGATCGAGTCCTGAAGCCGGGTTTGCACATCCCAGCCGAAACGATGCGAATACAGCTGGTCGATGCCGCCGTCCATGAAGCCAAAACTATTCGCGGGACTGACGATGGCATCGACCGACAAATCGAGGATCGATCCACGATGCACGGTCACGTCGGGAAGGTCGCCGCAGTGGCGCCGCCAGGCGTCGGCCAGGTCGGTTTCGACGGCGGCGAGGACGATGTTCATGCGGTGAACTCCGTCGCAAGTTTTGTACGGTGCGCCGAGCGCGGCGCGGACCCGCCGGACTCTTATGAGACCCCGATCCGATCGCGCCGCGCTTGACGCACCCTACCGCACTTTGACAAAGCACCTGCTTATCAAAAAAGAGTGCGGGGACACGATTCGTTTCCGTTTCGCGCGCTCACGCTTACCTTTACGCAGGTGCGAAGCGGGTGATAGCCGGCACTCGATCGAAGTCGGCGTCATGGCTGGCCAGCCGAGTCAAGGCGTGCTGACGCATGAGAGCCACCATACATGCGTCATTGATCAGATGCCCTAATTGCTGGCAAATGCCAGTCGCGTTTTGAAGCGTCGTCGCTGACGCATCGAGGATGGTCATGCGGCTCTGGCATATTCGGTCGAGTGCCGCCTTGAAAGCCTGAAGCTTTTGCACTTCGCTCGGGTGACGGCGGAGACGGTTTGCCATTCCCGTCAGGGGCCAGGCCAGGACCACGTTTGCCTCGATGGTCATCAACCTATGAGCCACTTCAGCTAAAACGTGAACGGAAGTAAAGCCGACAATCTCCTGATTTTCAATACGTGTCGGGAGATCGCCGCAAGAAGCGCTCAACGCTGGATCGGGAGCAAAGTGATAAATGAATATGTTTGCATCCACGAAGACGGAGTCACCGGCCGCGAGGTTCGGTGAAGATCATGCCTCCTCCAACTCGAAATCGGGGGGCACGGCCAACCGACGCAAATCGTCGGCGTTTCCCTTCCAACCGCACAGCCCGCGCGTCTCGTCCACCCAATTCGGCTCGACTTCGATGGTGATGCGCAGGCGCGTACTTTCCCCGAACGGCAACGGTTGCGTTGGCCGCAGTAATCCGTTCTCGACGATGGCTTGCACGGTAATGGCCATGTTGGTCTCGTCGTTTATACTCGCTATCGTACCGCGCCCCGATTTGTTTACGTTTCGCGTCCCCGCGCTCCCCTATCGGATCGCGGCTAAACGTTGCTTGCCGTCAGTAGTCCGTGCTGGCGAACTTCCAGCAAGCCAGGCCTAGCATCAGCGCGATGAACGCCAACGTCATGCCGATCGATTCTCCCCAGTGGACGTTGCGGATCGCCGTGTCCGATGCTTGCAGCTGGCGGCTTCCGGGGTCGAGCAGATCGCGCTGCAACAGCCGCGTGATGAGCAGATCGAGATCCTTGTAGTGCGGCGCCGCGAAGTGGACCACGTCGGCGGTCGTCACCAGCCAGGGCGGCATCTGCCACGGGCGCTGCCCGCCTTCGCCGATGGCCGACGCCAGCGAGGCGTCAGCGGCCACGGCAGGCCGCAGGCGTTCCACCTGCCGGAAGCCGATGCCGATGCCAAACAACAGGCCCCATGTCAGTATGCTCGCCAGAATGGCGACGATGGGGCTGCGCGTCATGACGCCCGTCCACGTCGATACCGCGTAAAAGATGGCGAATTGGAACGTGAACACGAAAACGCAGATGAGCAAGCCGTTGACCCATAAGCCGGTGCGCAGCCCGAGCACCACCCACAGGCCCACCAGGATCACCGCCGTGTTCAGCAGCATGAACGTCAGGCCGCCCAAAAACTTGTAGATCAGCAGCGTCGAGCGGTGCATCGGCTTGGCGATCAACAAGTCGATGGTTCCCTTGCGCAACATGTTGGGAATGAAATAGGCCGTGATGATGATGCTCAAAAGCATCGTGACCGCCGAGCCGAACGTGCCGACCACGTCATCGACAATGAATTCCACCGAGCGGCCCAGCGACGGCGCCAGGAACGTCACCGGCAGCGATAGCGCCCCGAACAAGAGCGCCGGCTCGCACACCCATCCCCGGCGGTCCTTGATGCGCGTGCCTCGCGTAGTGACGGGAAAGTGGTATTCTTTCTCGAACTCCGCGTCGTTGGCTAACACGACTTCTTGCCGTGGCCCGACCTCGACGTTCTCGAACTGCGTGCCCATTCCTTGAATGATAGTGCGCGTCGTCAGGGGGTCGGCCATCTGCTCTCGATGCTTCTTTTTGAACTCCTCCGGCGGCCCGTCTTTTTGCAGTGGCTGCTCCCGCGGCACTTTAACGACCCAGGCGAATTCGTAATCGCCGTTCCACGGCTCCGCCTCGGGATTGGATTGCCGGAAATCGATAACGCTGAATTGCTCGCCCGTGCGTTGCATCTTCGTCATCAGGCCAAGCAAGTTGGCGAATTCGGCGACCTGCTCTTGGGCCGGAACCAGTCGAAACGACAAGCTCGCCATCAGAAGCAGAAACAAGATCGAGATCGCCAGCGTGGCGTAAATGATCTTGCTGTCGAGCGCTTCTCGCAGCGAATCGTAAAAAATGGCCAGGGCTTTCATGGCGATCGCTCACTTTCGGAAAGCAACGGGGGACGACGCGCGGCCACGATTGTCGATGCCCGGTTCCGCCGCATCGACCGTCCTCATGAACATGTCTTCCAACGTCTCGCGTTTCTCGACCAGGTGGCGCACGCTCAGGCCGCGCCCGCGCAGCAGATCGACCACGGGATCGATCGTTTGCCCGTCCTTCAGCACTACCTCCCAGAGCGGGTCGCGCGACAGCACCTCGTAGCCCTGGGCCGACACGTCCTTCACCGGGAAGTCTTGCCCCGGAGCCAGGCCGACGCGGAAGGTGCCCTGCATCCGCGTCAGGGAGGCGATGTCGCCCGAGCGGATCACCTCGCCGCGCTGCAGGATCATCACGCGGTCGCAGAGCAATTCCACCTCGCCGAGCAGGTGGCTGTTGACGAAGATGCTGACGCCCTGTTCCTTCAAGAATTGGAGGAGCGCGCGAATCTCGCGCCGGCCGACCGGATCGACGCCGTCGGTCGGCTCGTCGAGGAAGATGACCTCGGGCCGATGGAAGATGGCCTGCGCGATGCCGACGCGCTGCTTCATGCCCTTGGAATAGGTGCGAATCTTGGTGTGCATCCGCCCCTTGAGGCCGACTTGCTCCAATACTTCCTCGGAGCGCTTGCGGCGTTCGCCGCGCGGCACACTCAGGAGCGACCCGTAGAAGTCGAGCAGGCTGGCGGCGGTATGATACTCGGGAAAGCGATGGTCTTCGGGCAGGTAGCCGATGCGCCGGCGGACGGGGACGTTGCCCACGGGGTCGCCGAGCAGTTGGGCCGACCCCTCGGTGGCTTTCGTGATACCGAGGAGGATCTTGATGAGCGTGGTCTTGCCGGCGCCGTTCTGGCCGAGCAGACCGAAAATTTCGCCCTTTTCGACGGTCAGGCTGACGCCCTTCAAGGCTTCGATCTTGCGATAGCGTTTGACGATTTGATCGGTGGCGACGACGGGCACGGCGAATTCTCCAATGGTCAGCGACGCTTAGGAGAAGCGTGTCGTAACCTTCGCCGAAGCCTCGCTAAAACGTATCTGGGGACAAAATGACATCCCCCACC
>JBBSES010000105.1:0-11242 GCA_038239465.1 Gemmatales bacterium | reverse complement strand
TCATCATGGCCGCCCATGCCTATGGCATGGAGACGCTCGCCAAGAAGCGGCAAGCGGCCGAGAAGGTGGTCGGCGTCTATGCCGGGTTGGCGGCGGCCAACGCGCTGAACCCCATCCCCGGACTCGACGTGAGCGTGGACGTCGGCCTGCTCATGGTGATGGCGCGCACCATCATATCGGCCTACGGGCTGCGCAAGGATCAAGTCGATCTGATCCGCGGCGAGGCGTCGAAACGGACTTGGGCGTACAAGGCGGTACACGAAGCGGCCGACCGCTTCACGCCGTATCTGACCGAGAGGTTCGTCATCTCCGCGCTGCGCCGCATGGGCATGGGCGCCACGGTGCGCGAAAGCTCCAAGTGGGTGCCGCTGGTGGGTACGGCGATCTCGGCGGGCGTCGGCTACCAGCTGGCCTCGCACTTCGGCACGAAGCTGATCGAGGACTGCGAGACGGCGTCGAGGGAGTTAATGCACGCCCTTGAAGAGCCGATGTCGGTATTGCCGCTCAAGAAGGCGTAGGAGAGGATAAGGGTGTGAGGAAATTAAAATCTCATTGTTTAGCCGCGATCCGATAGGGGAGCACGGGAGTCTCCTCCCGCGCTCCCCTATCGGGTCGCGGCTAAGGCTTATTTTCCGTTAAGAAGATATCCCCTTGAACCCCATCTATCTCGACTATAACGCCACTACTCCGCTCGACCCCGCCGTGGTCGATGCCATGCTTCCCTACTTGACGCATCACTTCGGCAATCCGTCGAGTTCCCATGCCTATGGCCGAACCACGCGCGACGCCGTCGCCGCGGCGCGGCTGCAAGTCGCTGCGCTGCTCAACGCTCAAGCCGCTGAAATCGTTTTCACCGGCGGCGGCAGCGAGGCTAGCAACCAGGCGATCAAGGGCGCCTTCTTCGCGGCGCCGGAGCAAGCGCACATCGTCACCAGCGCCGTCGAGCATCCGGCGACGTTGGAACCGTGTGCCTTCTTGCGGCGCCTGGGATGCGAAATCACCGTGCTGCCGGTCGATCGTTATGGCCGCGTCGATCCCGACGAGGTTCGTCGAGCGACGCAACGAAAGACGTTGCTCGTCAGCATTATGCACAGCAATAACGAGGTCGGCACCTTGCAGCCGATCCGCGCCATCGCCGCCATCGCCCGCGAACGCGGCGCCCTGATGCACACCGACGCGGCGCAATCGCTCGGCAAACTTGCGTTGGACGTAAATGAACTGGGCGTCGATCTACTGACAATGGCTGGTCACAAGTTGTATGCCCCGAAAGGGGTCGGCGTCCTCTACGCGCGCCGCGGCGTTCCGTTGGAGCCTCTCGTCCACGGAGCGGGGCACGAGGGCGGCCGCCGCGCCGGCACCGAGAACGTTCCCTACGTCGCGGCCCTGGGAATGGCATGCGCCATCGCCCGTCAGTCCTTGCCCAACGCGACGCAACGGTTGCGCGGCCTGCGCGACCGCCTCTGGGATCGCTTGAGTGCCGCGTTGGGCGAGCGCGTCACGCTGAACGGCCATCCCGAGGAGCGCTTGCCGAACACCCTCAACGTCAACGTCGCGGGCTGGATTGGTTCCGACTTGTTGAAGGCCGTTCCCGAGATCGCCGCCTCGACCGGGTCGGCCTGTCACGAAGGCAGCAAGGAAATCACGCTGTCGCCCGTATTGGCGGCTATGGGCGTGCCGTTGGCGATAGGCCGCGGCGCCCTTCGGCTGAGCGTCGGCCGCTTCACCACCGAAGACGACGTCGATCGCGCCGGCGATTTGCTCGCCCGGGCGGCGCGAACGATCGACCCATCGTGAGAGTTTCGCGCGTTTGGTGTACCGTCCGCTGACACGGTTCGGCGCGAAAATCCTTGACGCGAAACACCAGGGGCCGCGCGTCGCCGGGCGGGGTGATCACATTTCCCTGGTAGTGGAAGCGCAACACGCACCGGCCGTGCGGCGGCAGAGTCAGCGGCCGCGCTATAAACATACTTCGTCACGACGGAGCCGGCGAACGAGTCGGAGTACATGCCGCGCGGATCGTGGAAGACCGCCTGGTTGTACTAGGCGACGAGCAGGCCGAAGACCAGCGGGCGGACGGCGTACGCGCACAGTGCTTTCCAGCGCGGCTGGAAGCAAAGTACCGCCAAACCGCCGGCCACGACGAAACAGGCGTTGGTCGGCCGGATCGCCCTGCTCAGTCCGGCGAACAGGCCCGCCAGGAAAAGCGTCCACAAGGGTCGGGACGAATCGGAACTCCGGTGCAGCCAATAGAGGGACAGGAGGATCGTAAGTACGCCGGCGCCGTGTGTCCAGCGCGCCTGACTGCTGATCGACCAGTTCGGCGTGACGAGCGCGAAGAGAAACGTCAGCGCGCAGGCGACGCGCGCACTCGCCAGACGCCGGGCCAGGGCGAAGAAGGCGACGACCGCGGCGGCCGCGATGAGCGAAGCCGTCACTTTTTCCAGGCTCATGGCCATCGCGTACTGGATGTCCAGCGGCCACTCCCCGACGCGCAAGAGGACGATCAACGGCGCGTAGAACGGCGTCAACAAGCGCGGCAGGCCGACCGGGTACGCCGAAAAAACGTGATTGGCGGTCGCCCGAAACATGTGCGGCGCCGCGTCGCCGCCATGCACGTTCTCGCAATACCAGCCGTGAAAGCGGTCGAGATGCAGCCGATGGTCGAGCGTGAGGCTGAACGGCAGCAGCGCGGCGGGCAGCGTGTCGCCGCTGGCGATGGGGCGCAAGTTGAGGTTGTAGACGACCAGGGAAACCGCGAACCACGCGAAAGCCAGGCGTCGAGACATCGATCGCCACCCCGCGGGAAGAACCGTGACGGCCGCCGTTACGGACTCACCTCAGTCATATGGAAGTCGCTCACTTGAAAGACCATGTCGCGCGGATCGTCGGGCACGATGACGCGCTTGCCGTCGCAGGTGAAATGTATCGCGTGCGTGCCCGGCGGCAGATCGATGACACGCGCGAATTCGCCGCGCTGGCAGCTGACCTCGCGTTGCTCGGCGAACCAATCGCTTTCGACAAGGACGTGGCTGGGGGTGGGCCGCGTCGAACGCAGCTGCATTTCGAATTTCAGCCGTTTTGGTAGATCGCTTGTATTGATGAGGCGAAGCTCGCCGCGCGCGGCGCACCAGCGCCAGCTACGGCGTTCATCTTTTTCGAGACAGGAGAAGCCGGGGCGCCAGATGGTGCCTAACGGAGTCGGACGGTAAATCGTCAAGTCGTTCGCATGATCCTCGGCCTCCAACTCGGGCAAATAATCGCGCCAGCAGCGGTCTCCCAGTCCTGAGTCGCTGCCGAGAACCGCGATGCGCATCTGTTCGCCCGGTAGTGCGGTCCACTGGTCGCACGTCGGCAGCGAGCGCATGGCCAGGCCCCAGAGCGGGGCGGGGTCGCCTTGCTCGCGGCGGACGAGGGTGGCATGGTAGACGGCCGGCCAGACCTTCCAGTAGTCCCCAGCGAGGTGCGTGCAACCCGACGCTAACACCGCGGGGGAGTCTTGACCCAGGCAAGCATCCAGATCGCCGCGAACGGTGGCCAGCGATGGAAGCCCATACTGCCCGGCGGCCACGGCCATGAAGAGCGGCACCAAGACGAGCGCTAACCGATGTTGGATGATCGGACGGCTCGCGGACATGGCGGCGGCAACCGCTGTTGCGATGAATCCGGTATGGGCAATGACCATCGCGGGCAATAGGTAGCGGACGTCGCAGTAGCTCAGCGCGATCCACCGTCGCGTGCCCAAAAGCAACGCCATGAGCAATCCGGCCGAGACGAGCGCCAGCGCCGGCCATTGACCGCGAATGCTATCGACGGGTTTGCGGTAACGGTACGCGATCGGCAGCGCAAACAGCAGACAAGCAACGTACATGCCCAGGGCGATGACACCGCCGCCGCGGTCGTAGGCCTCGCGCGCCAGCCCCCACCAGAGGTTAGGCCAGGTCGCCAGCGGCGCTGCCTGCGTGATGTTCGGCTCGCCATATTCGGACAGGCGCGTGAGCGCCGTTCCGCCTTTGTAGGCGACAGCCAGCAGTACGAGGCCAACCATCGGTCCCAGAAGATGCACGCGCGATAGGCAACGAACGAAAGGAACAAGCGGGCGCCGCCAACGCAAGGCGCGGCGGCAGAAATGCCATGTCTTGAGAAAACTTCGTGCGGTTGGACGCGCGATGTCGCGCGCGCCGCGCGCCACCACCAGCAAGCCCAGAGGCAAGACGATGCTCAGGTTAATCCAATGAGCGGCGAGTAAGAGACATCCGGCCACCCCAACCCACAACCAGCGCGCGCGGCCCGACGCTTGCTCCGCGAGCAGCAACCCCGCCACGCCGAGGCTCAGCGACGGGCCGTAGTAGCCGCACGGCGTCAGGTAAAAGGAACAGGTGATCGAAGGCACCAGGAACAAGAACGACGCGCACGCCGCCGCGCCGACGAGCGGCCAATGCCGCCCCGCCACTACGTATCGGCTTACCAGGAAGAAGCTCGCCAGGCCGGCGAAAGCGGTCAGCCCGTTCTGCACGAGCAGGTTCGTCAGCGGATCCTTGAACGGCACCGCCAGCAACGGGATCAACATGCCGTAGCGGGCTTGCATCCAGTAGAACGGCGTCCACTTTTGCAGACTGACCATGATCGGGATAATGCCGTCGGCGCAGTGATGCCGGTGCAGGTGTCCCAGGTCGATCCAGACGGCGACGAGGGCGCACAGCAGCAGCGACGGCCAGAGGGCGGCGGGAACTTCGTTTGTCGAGGGGCGGGGCACTTCGATTCTCCCCAGGGCCGGAGACGTAGGCATCGCCCACGCGCTGGGCCGGAGAGGTTTAGCAAGGGTGGGCTTTGCGAACAAGAGGAGTCGGACCGACTCGCCTCGAAGCCGGAGCTTCGAGGCTCGCGTGCCCAAGCCGGAGCTTGGGCACGAGGGCTTTATCGATGACGCGGTATCACTTCGTCGGTTCGGCCGGTGGGTAGGCCTTGACGATGTCCTTCAACGTCTGTTCGTAGTCGGCGGGCACGTCCACGAAGCTGGTCAAGCGCCAGAAGATGAGGAGTTGCTTGCCCAAAGCGTCGCGGTTGGCGGCCAACATGCCGTCGTGGAAGCTGCGCAACATCGTCGGTTCCAGCTTGCCCGCGTGGTATGCGATGACGGCGGCGGGGAAGACCTCCGACTTGACGGCGATTTTCAGCCGGGCCGAGCGCACCGGCTTGACCTCCTGGTAGTAGTCCCAGGCGACGCGGTCCACCACGGCGGCTTGCACCTTGCCGGTGGCCACGCCGTCGAGCGCCTCTTCGGGACTGCTTTCCACGGCGGTCTGGGCGAAATGCGTCTCCGGCGTTGTGCCCGCTTGCAGACAGCCACGTTCCAGGAACAGGTGGCAATGAGGCCGACTATTGCGAGCGAGGGCCAGCTTTTTTCCCTGGAGGTCGGCGAAGCTATCGACCTTGGCGTCGCCGCGGACGATCAAGAAAGCGCGCAGCCGCACTTGCTCGTTGATGGCAAGGACCAGCGGCTTCAACTCGGGATGTTTCGCCTTGGCCCAGGCGAACTCGATGCCGGGGAAAATGCCCAGCTGCGATTTGCCGTCGATCAACTGTTGGGCGAGTTGTTCGTAGGTGCCCGACTTGGCGAGTTGGCCGCTCAAGCCGGTTTGCGCCACCATCATTTGGTTGAACGGAATGCTCATCGCCGCGATGACGGATTCCGGCACCTCCTTGAAGACCGACGCCGTCACGCCGATGCGCACGGGTTCCGGGCTGGCGCCGCGGACGTCCAGCCCTTCGAGAAGCAGAAGCGCGGTCAACGCGCAGAGTCCGGCCAGGTGTCGCTTCCTCAGTCCGCGCATGGTCGCTGGTCCTCCGGCGAACGGCAACGGCGGGATGCGAACCCGCCGGGCAGGTGGGGGGGCAATCGGGTCGTAGCGGGATGGCAGGGCAAGGGCGGGGCAGGTCGTTTTACTTGGGCAGCGGAGCACAGAAGCCGCCGGCCGTCACGCGCTCCAGCGCGGCGAGGTTCAGCAAATACTGGAAGGTCGCCTCGTTTTGAGCGCCGCGGGCCTGGGCGTTCAATACCTGCGCTTCCAGCACGTCGCGCAGCGTGGCGGCCTTGCCCTCCTTCTCTTCCTTGACGGCTTGCTGCACCAGCTTGTCGCTGTCGGCGGCGGCCGTCGTCGTCTGGCGGCGGCGTTCCCCGGTATCTTGCAAGCGGTAGTACACGTCTTCTACTTGCAAGGTGACGAGGTCGCGCGCCTTGTCGGCGACGGCGCCGGCGCGGTCGCTGAGGTTCATGGCCCGCTCGACGCGCGAGCATTTGGGACCGGCGAAGAGGGTCGGGTATTCGAGGCCGATGGCGCCGGGGCGATAGTCGGTTTCGAATACGCCCGCCGGTACGGAACTCACGTGGATGTCGGCACCCGCGGCGAAGGTCCGCATCGTTGGCGCCAGGCAGCGCGTCGCCTGGGCGTCGATTTCTAGACGGCAAACGTTGGCGGCCAGGCCGGCTTGCGCCACCTCGGCGCGGCGTGCCAGGGCCAGGTTGGCCAGGTCGGCCAGGCACAATTGCACGTCGGGCACCGGCAATTCTTCGACGGCCGCCTCGACGCACACTTCCGGCCCTACGCCCAGCGCCTCCCGGAAGGCGGCCGTGGCGCGAGCGATGCCCGACGCCGTTTCCGCCAGGCGTACTTGCGCCAGGCTCTGATACACCAGCAGCCGTTGCCCCGTCGAAAGCGGATACTTCGGCTCCTCGCGCTTGCGATCTTCCTGTACTTGCCGCGAGTTCTCACGCAAGGCCACGAGCAATTCCTCCGTCACCTTCTTCTGTGCCCGCGCGTATTGCACGGTGTAGAAAGTGCGGCGCACGGCATAAACGACGTCCAACTCGGCCTGGCCGAGCGACGCTTCGGCGATGGCGACGCCGAGCGACGCTTGTTTGCGGCGGATGCACAGTTCCTTGCCTTGCGGCAAGAGCGGCACGGCGGGCAGTTTTTCCAGGCCATGCAGGGCGGCCTGGGCGGCGGCTACGCTGGCATGAGCCGCCGTCAAGGCGGGCTGATGCTCGTGGGCAAGCTGGAGCGCTTCCGCCAAGGTCACGACGCGCGGCGCGACCGGCCCGGCCGGTTTCGCGGCGCCGACGGGTTCCTCGGCAAATGCTCGACTCGGATGGAGGGTTGTCATCACCGCCAGCAGCCCGCCTCCGAGGCAGGCCACGAAACGCCATCGACCGACACGCGAGATACGCATGGTTGCTCGTCGGGAAAGGTACGCGGGGTCGTCCATGATGCACGCGGCAAGAGAGACGCGGCCCTCCCGCCACGACCAATCATCGGCTGGCGCGGTGGCGCTTCCGCAAACTTAGGGCGATAAAATGCACCGGGGCAAGCCTGGCTGACCGGACCTTGCCGACTTTACTCGTCACGGACATGGTCGGGCGCGCGGCGTCAGGCTAAGCTGGGGGGGAGTTAAATCTTATTCCCTCAAGTTCGCCAGAATTTGATGGCCATGCTTCCCGAAATGACCCCCGCCGTCGAACGCGCGTTGGCCGTTGCCCAGCGCCTGGTCCGCGGTCGCGCCGCCGGCGCCATGGATCCTAGCGATGTGTTGCAGGGCCTGCTCCGCGAGGAAGAAGGACAAGCCGCGAGCCTCCTCCGAAAAGCGGGCGTCGATCCGCGACGGTCGCGCGACGCGGCGGAAGCCGAGGGCGACACCCCTGTGCCCTTTTCTTCCTCGACGCAAGCGGCGCTGGAACTAGCCCGTGACGCCGCGCCGGATCGCGTCGTGGACAGCGGCCATCTCTTGATGGCCCTGGTAAGTGTCGATGCCGCGCTCCTCCAATCCCTGCAATCGTTAGGGTTCGACCCGGCCGCGCTCAAAGTGGAAAGTACGACGACGGAGGCCACGCCGCCGATCCCCGTATCGTTCGTCTTGACTGAAGCGGCCGACGATCTCTCGGCGGGGCGCGTCATCGACGCCAACAACAGCCGGGCGCGCGAAGGCCTGCGCGTCGTCGAGGATTATTGCCGCTTCGTCCTCGACGACGCCTTCCTCAGCGGCGAACTCAAGCACTTGCGCCACGATCTGACATCGATTGTCGGCACCCTCCTACCAACGGCTCAGCTAGCGGCGCGCGACGTACAACGCGATGTCGGCACCTCGATTTCGACGAGCCAGGAGTATCATCGGCCCTCCCTGCAAGCCATCGTGCAGGCCAACTGCAAGCGCTTGCAGGAAGCGCTGCGCAGCCTGGAGGAATTCGCCAAGTTGCACGACGCCCGAGCGGCGCAATCCCTGGAGCAGATGCGCTATCGCGCCTACACCCTCGAGGCGGCCATCTGGTTGGGAAACACGGCGCGCGAGCGCCTGGCCGACGCCCGGCTGTACGCTCTCGTCGGCGGCGACCGCTGCGGCGCCGCCCTCGATTGGACTGTCCGCGAGATGGCGGCCGGCGGCGTGCAGGTCATTCAGATGCGCGAGAAGGGGCTTTCGGATCGCGCCTTGCTGGAGCGCGCCCGCCACATGCGCCGTTGGACGCGCGACGCCGGCGTGCTGTTTATTGTCAACGACCGGCCCGATATCGCCCGCCTGGCCGACGCCGATGGCGTTCACCTGGGACGAGATGACATGGCCGTCGCTGACGCGCGCCGCATCCTTGGCCCCGATGCGCTCATCGGCGTCAGCACGCACGACCTGGCCCAACTTCGCCGAGCGATCCTCGACGGCGCCAGTTACCTCGGCGTCGGGCCTACGTTTCCCTCGCGCACCAAGGAGTTCAGCGAGTTTCCGGGGCTGGACTTCGTGCGGCAGGCGACGGCGGAAACGTCATTGCCGCTGTTCGCCCTCGGCGGCGTGACATCCGAAACTATCGATGCGGCGCTCGCTGCCGGCGCCTGTCGAGTGGCGGTCGGCGACGCCCTCTGCGGCGCCGACGACCCGCGCGCCGTAGCTACCGAGTTGCGCCGCCGGCTCGCGGCCGGTACAATGGCGTGATCGTGGCGCTCAAACGTCCAGCGGGGTAAACCTTCGCATGTCCTTCGACGGCTTGAATCAGGTCATCCAGGAAAAATGGGGCTTCCCGGTACTGCGTCCTCTGCAGGCACAGGCGATGCGCGCCGTTCTCGATGGGCGCGATTCGCTCGTCGTCATGCCCACCGGCGGCGGCAAATCGCTCTGCTATCAGGCGCCGGCCGTCTACCGCGGCGAGACCACCGTCGTCGCCTCGCCGCTCATCTCGCTGATGAAAGATCAAGTCGATGGCCTGCGCGCCTGCGGCGTGGCGGCGGCGTCGCTCGATAGCTCGCAGACCAGCGAGGAGCGTTCCGGCTATGAAATGGACCTGCGCCAGGGAGCGTTGAACTTGCTCTTCGTGTCCCCCGAGCGTCTCGTGAATCCGAGCTTTCAAGGGCTGTTGCACAAGATCAACGTCCGCACCTTCGCCATCGACGAGGCCCATTGCATCAGTCACTGGGGCCACGATTTCCGCCCCGAATATCGGCAACTGAAGAAGCTGAAGGAACGCTTCCCCGAGGCGTCGTTTCACGCTTACACCGCCACGGCCACCGAGCGCGTGCGGGAAGACATCATCGCTCAACTCGGATTGCGCGATCCCGAGATATTGGTGGGCAATTTCGACCGGCCGAATCTGACCTATCGCGTGCTGCCCAAGCAGGACCAGATGCGTCAGGTGCAGGAAGTGATCGACCGGCATCGAAACGAAGCCGGCATCATCTATTGCATCCGCCGCCGCGACGTGGACGACCTCACCGAGGCGCTCAAGCAGCTGGGGCACAATGTCCGCCCCTACCACGCCGGCATGGACGCCGCCGAACGCCGCGCCGCACAGGAAGCATTTACGCAAGAGACCTGCGACCTGGTGGTGGCAACTGTCGCGTTTGGCATGGGCATCGACCGTTCCAACGTGCGCTTCGTCCTGCATGTCGGTATGCCCAAGTCGATCGAGCATTACCAGCAGGAGTCGGGCCGCGCTGGCCGCGACGGCCTGGAAGCGGAATGCGTGCTGCTACATAGCGGCCGCGACTATGTGACGTGGGAATTTATCCTGAACAAGTCGGTGGAGGAGGCGCGGAGCAAGGCGGCCGAGATGCGCCACACGGCCGAACAGGTCGATTCCGAGGAGGAAGCCGACGACTTGCGCCGCCGCGCCGACGAGGTTGAGCCGCATCCCGATTTCCTGCCGGGGGCGATCAAGCATTTGAAGCAGATCGCCAACTATTGCGCGGGGGGCGTCTGCCGGCATCGAGCGTTGGTCGAGTATTTCGGCCAGAAATTCGAGGAGGGGAATTGTGCCGCCTGCGACCTGTGCCTGGGCGACGTGGAGATGGTGCCCGACGCCGTGGTGCTGGCGCAGAAGATCTTGTCGTGCGTGGCGCGCGTGAAAGAGGGCTACGGCGTCGGCCACGTGGCGGCCGTGCTGCGCGGCCAGAGCGACGAACGCATCGTCCGCCTCAAACACGATCAATTGACGACGTTCGGTTTACTGAGGGAATGCAGCCTGGTCGATATCCGCCATTATATCCGGCAACTTCTCGGCCAGGGGTTGCTGCTGCAAGTGGGCGACGAATACCCCGTCCTCAAGCTGAACGAGGCATCGTGGGCGGTGATGAAGAAGCAGCGCGGCGTGCGCCTGGTCAAGCCGGCCAAGCAGCGCAAGGAACAAGGGCCGGCCAGGTCGAAGGCCGACGATATCTCCTGGGAGGGAGTGGACCGCGATCTCTTCGACGCCCTGCGTGGCCTGCGCCGCGAGCTGGCGGAAACACGCCAAGTGCCGCCCTATCAGGTCTTCAGCGACGCGACCCTGCGCGAGTTGGCCCGCGTTCGGCCCTCCAGCCTGGAAGCAATGCGCCTCATATATGGCGTGGGCGACGTGAAACTGCGCGACTTCGGGCCGCGTTTTCAGGACTTGATAACCGAGCAGTGTCAGGCGCGGCGCCTGAGCCGCGATAATGCGACGGGGCCGAAGCTGGCGGAGAAGCCGCGCAGCACGACGCCGAAGGCGGTCAACGAGCGCGGCAATTCCTACGAGTGGTTCCGCGCGGCGGAAGGCATCGACGACGTGATGAAGCGCACCGGCTGGAGCCGTTCCAAAATCGTTGGCCTGCTAGCGGAATATATCGCCGATGAGAAGCCGCCATCCATCGCCGCCTGGGTGTCGAACGCCACGGTACGCGCGGTGAAAGCGGCGGCGGCGAAAGTCGGCACCGATCGCCTTAAACCGCTGTACTTGCATTTGGGCGAGCTTGTT
>JBBSES010000104.1:0-11304 GCA_038239465.1 Gemmatales bacterium | reverse complement strand
TGCCGGGGCCATACTGTCCGCGAACGGCGTTGAGCTTGACCTCCTCGGGCTTCCAGACGCGGACGGCTTCGAGCAACTTGGCCTTCTCGTTGCGCGTCGCCTCGGCCTGAAACGACACCGGCGGCTCCATGCACAGGTAGGCCAGCATCTGGAACATGTGGTTTTGCACCATGTCGCGCAGCACGCCGGTCTGGTCGTAGTAGCCGCCGCGCAGCTCGACGCCGACGGTTTCCGTCACGGTGAACTGAATGTGATCGACGTAATTCTTGTTCCACAGCGGCTCGAAAATGCCGTTAGAGAAGCGGAAGGCGAGGATGTTCTGCACCGTCTCTTTGCCGAGGTAATGGTCGATGCGAAAAATCTGGTTCTCGGCCCAGTGGGAGAGAAGTTCGCGGTTGAGCGCCTCGGCCGATCGCAGATCGTGGCCGAACGGCTTCTCGACGATCAGCCGCGTCCAGCCCGCCGTCCGCGACTTAAATCCGGCCTTGCCCAGCTGGTCGGAGATCAGGCCGAAGACCACCGGCGGCACCGCCATGTAAAAGAGGATGTTGCCGCCCGTCTGCAATTCCCCTTCCAACTGGGCGACGATCTTCGCCAGGCGTTGAAACGCGGCGTCGTCCTTGAAGTCGGCCTGCGTGTAGTGCAGATGGCCGACGAACTCGTCCCAGACGGCGCGGTCGAACGTGGTCCGCGTCTGAAACTTCTGGATGTCGGCCGTCATCTGGGCGCGGAATTTATCGGTATCCCATTCGGTGAAGGCGATGCCGACGATGGCGAAGCGCTCGGGGAGCAGGCCGTCGCAGGCCAGGTTGTAGATGGCCGGCATGAGCAGGCGCTTCGTCAGATCGCCCGAGGCGCCGAAGATGACGATCACGCACGAATCGGGGCGCGGCACCCCGGCCGGCGCCTCCTGGCCTGGATGGACGAGTTGAGTCGGCATGGCGGTGTCTCCCCGGTGTGAGTGACGACGGCGCCAGTCTATGGGCGACGCCGGGGGACGACAAGTTGCCGCCCGTGCCCCGGCGCCGAAAGCGATATACTCATCCAGACGTTCACTCTGCTCCCGAGGTCCCATGCACAAAATTTGGGTGATCGCCCGCCGCGAGTACCTGGCCGCCGTGCGAACCAAGTCGTTCGTCGTCAGCCTGGTGTTCATGCCGCTACTCATGCTGGGCAGCGCCGCCGTTCAAGGGCTGGTCGATGACCTCGCCACGAGCCAGGAAAACCGCTATGCCGTCGTCGATCGCACGCCGGACCAGGCGCTCTTTCCGGTGCTGGAAGCGTTCGCGCAGACGCGCAACGAACGTCAGCTGCTCGATCCGATCAGCGGCAAGCAAACGGGGCCGCGCTTCCTCCTCGAACGGGTCGCGCCCAGCGCCGACACGCCGGAAGCCATCCGCGCGCAACTATTCGACCTATCGGAACGAGTCCGGCAGGGGAAGCTGACCGGCCTGCTCGACATCGGCGCCGACGTGATGCGGATGCCGCCGCCCGTCGGCGAGCGCGGCAGCGTTCGCTACCTGTCGAACAGCCCGACCAACGACGCCTTTTCCCGTTGGGTGGTCGTGGGCCTGAACGAGGGGATCGTCGCCCGCCGTTGCGAGGCCGCCGGGGTGCCGCGGGAGAAGGTGGCCCGGTTGGTGCAGCCGACTCTGGTGCAGGGCAAGGGACTCTTCAAGCGCGACCCGGCGACCGACGCCATCGTCGAGACCTCCGACTCGGGCCGGGCGGTGCATACGCTGGTCCCCATCGGCCTGGCCGGGCTGATGTTCATGGTCATCATGGTCGGCGCCGCGCCGTTGCTGCACGGCATGATCGAGGAGAAAACCCAGCGCATCGCCGAGGTGCTGCTCGGCTCGGTGCGGCCGTTTCAACTCATGATGGGCAAGCTGCTCGGCATGATGGGAGTGTCGCTGACGCTGGCGGCGGTCTATCTCGGCGGCGCTTACTCGGCGCTCGATCGCTGGGGCTACGCCGAGTATATGCCGGCGGAACTGCTGGTTTGGTTCGTGCTGTACCAGTCGCTGGCGGTGCTGATGTTCGGCTCGCTATTTATCGCCATCGGGGCGGCTTGCACCGACGCCAAGGAATCGCAGACGCTGCTGATGCCGGTAATGATAGTCATCATGCTGCCGATCATGGCGCTGCGGCACATCGTCCAGGAGCCGAATAGCGCCTTCTCGACGTGGGCGTCGTTCGTGCCGTTCGCCACGCCGATGCTGATGATGCCGCGCATCGGTCTGCCGCCCGGCGCTCCGTGGTGGCAACCACCACTGGGCGTTCTGGGCGTGTTGCTGACGACGCTGGTGTGCGTCTACGCCGCCGGGCGTATCTTCCGCGTCGGTATTTTGATGCAAGGCAAGGGGGCGAGGCTAAGCGATTTGGCGCGCTGGGTGATTCGGGGGTAAAGGCAACGCCCATAGCCAGGTCGCGCTTCCCATGTACTCTCATCGCACGGTGGCCGCCGCCTGGTTGACCAACTCGCTGCTGCCCAAGAAACCGACGGCCACTTCCTCCAGCGCTCCCAGCTGCTTGCGTTGCAGCAAGGCCAACCAACCGGCACTGCCGATGGGGTCGGCGGTACGCTGCAAGTACGCCAGATAAAAGCCATCGACGGCGTTGACGTAGTTTTCCGTCGAGTCCTGGAAGGCGCGGACCACGTCGGCCCGGCTTCGGCCGGCTTGCAGCGTTTGCGTCCAAAAGGCCAAGCCGGCGGCGTCGGGGTCGCGGTCGAGGACGTCCTCGTACAGGCCGGTCACGAAGTCGAGGCTGCTGGCGTGCGTGAGCTGATATTCGGCCGACGATAGAAATCGCAGCGTAATGCTCGCTTCGGTGCCGCCGCTCTGGAAGGCGCGAATCCAGACGTCGCGCTCGGCGGCCAATTCCCTTCGGCCAAGGAAGTGCTGGTAATAGAAATCGACCTCCTGGCCGCGATGCTCCACCGAGTCGAAAAAGCCCCGGACGACGCGGTCGCGCGATACCCCGCGGCGCAGGGCGTCCGTCCAGCCCGCCAGGCCGATGGGGTCGGGGTCGCGCTGCAAGATCGCGTGGTACAGTCCAGTGACGTAGGCGGTGAACACGTCGGGCGAGCGGTCGGGAAACAGCGGTCCTTGCGCGTAGAGCGGCAGCAGCGAATACACCGGGACTTTCGTGCCCGGAGATAGATTGACCGTCGTGCCGTTGGCGAGCGTCAGCGTCCCCTTGCCGATGGCGGCCACGTCCTTGGCGGGCAGGACGATCGCGCCGATCGTGAGCGTGAAAACGCCCGTGTTTCCGGCGGCGAGGCCGCCATTCGCCGCCGTTTGTTCCGAGGTCTGCCGGTCGTAGCCGCTGCCAGCGGTGACGAAGTACCTTTGGCCAGCGACGCCGTTGAAAACCAGGGTACTGGATCCGCCCAAGGCGCCGACGTTGCCGACCGCGACGAAGTTGCCGGTGGCGTCCCAGACCGTCGCCACCGGATCGAGCGCCGAGCCGGCCGCCGCATGTTCGGAGACGCGGTAAACTCCCGCGACCGTCGCCGTGAACTCGTAGGCGACGCGGTCGCCGGGAAACTGGATCGTCCCCTCTCGCTCGACGGAGTCGCCGGCTCCGAGCGTAAGCTCGATGGCCGTGGCGTCGGCGGCGACATCCACCTCTTGGCCATTCACTTCGGTGATTTCCCGGTGCGTCAGCGTCTCGCCGGTGTGGTCCACCGCCACGGCGCCGCCGCGCGCCCCAAGGTAAGCAAAGAGCCGTCCCGCCTCGGAGTACGCCGGCCGGCTGAACTCGGGGTCGTCATGGGCGAGAACGGCGGAAGAGAAACGGCTGTCGAGTTCGTTGCTGGGCTGCACGTTGGCCAGGGCGACGATGGCCCGGTTTTCGGCGTCGTTGGCAGTCGAGTGCGAGAGGCCGAATGTGTGGCCCGCCTCGTGGCTGACGGTATCGATGAGTTCGCGCAGAATGACGCTCGGCCGGTTGGGATCCTGGGCGACGCTGGCCGGCTCGAAGACGAAGGCCGTGTCGGGCCGGGAGTTGGCGCCGCCGGCATAGATGCGGCGGACGCTGGCACGGGCGCCTTGCAGGTTGCTGTCGTCGATGGTCAACAACGGCAAAGCCTGGCCGCCCCGCCCGTTTTGAAAGGTGACGTCGTAAGGGTGAGAAGGGTTGGCGAAGCCGCCGGCCACACCGGGACCGCCGACGACCGAGGCGTTGTTGGCGCCGATGCTCGCCAGGGTGGTCAACTCATCCTCCACTTGCGCGGCCGCCGCGTTGGCGGCGATGGTAACACTCGGGCCTCCCTGGAAGCTCACGTCGTAACTGCCGCCCGTCGTTTGGCCGTCGAACACGATCTGCTGCAGTTCGACGGTATCGACGCTCGACGCCTCGCCAAAGTTGCCCTCGCCCGGCTGCGGCATAGGCTCCAGTTCGAGACTGTTATTGTTGACGACGTAGATGACCGAGTCGTGCATCGCGGGACGGAAGAAGGGCGAGTGGACGCCGCGGTCGTCCCAGATCACGTCCACGTCGAACGGTTCGTAGTCCTTGCGCACTCCAGCCACGATATAGAGGATTTGTTCCTCGCGGTTGCCGGCCGGGCCGCCGGGCGCGGTAATAGCCGCGAACGGCTGGAACGGAAAGTTGGCGAAGGTGGTCGGATCGCCGGGAACCCTCTGGTTGACCAGCAGGTAATCGTTGCCGGCGGGAATCGACCCGCCGGCGAAATCGAGGATCAAATTCGTCGTCGGTACGCACCGAGCTTCCAGAAGCTCAACCATTGGACGGAAGGAGAGACGCCTGCATGGGGCGGGACGGAGCCAGGACATATGCGATTCCTTGCGAGACCGAGGGGAGGCGAGGGGGTTATAGTGGGGTAGAGGAAGTGTAGAATGTGTCCGCTCGCGCCGCCATCGAAAATCATCGTCGGGAGGCAATCATGAAGCGATGCGTGTTCCTGAGTGCGTTCGTCGCCATGTTCATGGCCGTGCTGGCCCTGCCGGCGGCGGACGAACCGGTTGTCGTCAAGGTGTGGCCCGGCAAGGCGCCGGGGGAGAAGGGGGACGTGGGCGAGGAAAAGTTCGAGGAGCAGAAGCCCAACCAGAAGAAAGTGAAACGGCTCACCAACGTCAGCGTGCCGACGCTCACGGTCTATCGGCCGGCCAAGGACAAGGACACCGGCGCCGCTGTCGTCATCGCCCCCGGCGGCGGCTATCACGTTCTCGCCTGGGACCTGGAGGGCGAAGAGGTGGCCCAATGGCTCAATACCCTGGGCGTGACCGGCATCGTCCTCAAGTATCGGGTGCCGCGCCGCCCCGGCGACGCGAAAGATCAACCGCCGCCGCAACCGTTGCAAGACGCCCAGCGGGCGCTGAGCCTGACGCGAAGCAAGGCCAAGGAATGGAGCATCGACCCGAAGCGCGTCGGCATCCTCGGTTTTAGCGCGGGCGGCCACCTGGCGGCCGCGGCATCCACTCACTACGACAAGCGCACTTACGAGACCATGGACGACGTGGACAAGATCGACTGCCGCCCTGACTTCGCGGTGTTGATTTATCCCGGCTACCTGGGGACGAAGGACAAAGGGGAACTGGCGTCCGACATTCGCGTCACGAAAGAGACGCCGCCCATGTTTCTCGCGGTCGCCGGCGACGACAAAGGCGCCGCGGAAGGCAGCCTCGTCATGACGCAAGCGTTACGCCGCGCCGGCGTGCCGACCGAACTGCACCTCTATGAAACGGGCGGCCACGGTTTCGGTCTGCGCCCCAGCGAGCAGCCGTGCGCCGCCTGGCCGAAACACTGCGGCGACTGGATGAAGGCGCGGGGATTATTGCAAGCGAAGGGTGACAAATAAACCCTGCCGCTCGTTCTTTTCTTAGAGCGTTCGGAAATAGGATTGTCCTCGTTCCCAGGCGGAGCCCGGGAACGAGAATTCATTCAATGCGTCTGAGCTTCCTCAATGTTCGTCAAGGGCACTGACTCGGCGCGGCGCGATCGTGCCCAGACCGTCTGCCCCAGCACGACCAGCGCATAGCCCCAGAAGATGACGACGAGCGCCAACTCCTGGATCAGGACGACGACGAAGCCGGCCAGCACCAGCTGGATCAGATGATTGAAATGCCGTCGGCCACGCAGCAGCTGCTTCGTGACGTGGGGATACGGCACCTGCGATACCATCAGCAGCGCTACCCCAAGGGCGCCGAGCATGGACCACGCCTTGACCAGATTGAAAACCGTGGTGGGATCCACGCCCCAGTGTTCGCTCAACTCGGCCCGCAGCACGGCCAGCGAGGCGATGCAGCCCGCCGCCGCCGGGGATGGCAGCCCGCGAAACTTGCGCGAGCCGACCGTCGTTTCGCCGAGGTTTTCGACGTTGTAGCGCGCCAGCCGCAACACGGCGCATACCATATAGAGAGTCGCGATGACGGCCAACGTCTTGTGCAAGAGCGGCTGATCCCAGCCCGGCCCCATGCGCAGGAGCAGAAACGCCGGCGCCGCGCCGAAGCTTATGGCGTCGCACAGGCTGTCGAGTTCCCCGCCGAATTTGCTGGTCGAGCGGGCCAGGCGGGCGACATAGCCATCGAGGGCGTCGAAGAGCATGGCGCCGACGATGAGCCAGCCGCTGAGGGCCAGGAAGTGATTGTCGCTTTCGACGGTGGAGCCGATCAGGCCGATCTTGCCGGCGTAAGCGATGGCCGCGAAGCCGCAGACGGCGTTGCCGAGCGTCAACAACGTGGGCAGGATGGCGATTCTTCTCACGGCGGTGTCGTCTCCGAGGAGGTTACGAAAGAGGCGGCAGGTCCATTCCGCCCCAGTGAAATTATACCACCGAAGACCATGAACGTCTCATGAAGATTGCGGAGGCCGCACAGGTTGCCCGGTTGTGCCGGCGGTCAAGCGAGAATCCGTCCCGGCCCCTTGATTTTCCGCTGGAGCCGCGCGGAAAATAGGGTCATGCTAATACGGGACACGATGCCATCCGCTGGGGAATCGAGGGCCGTAATCATGCGACGCCTGTGCCTGGCGGCGCTTCTGTTCACGGGATGCGCCAACACCAATGGGCCGTTCGCCGCCCGCAGCCCGCAGCGCGTGGACGATCCGCGCTACAACATCAGCGAGCAAGAGGCCCGGAGCCGCGATCGCCTGGCGTTGCCGGAGCAATTGTACGACGTGTTACCCCGTTCCGTGCAGCCGCGCAACCGGGCCGAGCAAATCGCGCCGTCCGGCATGAATTGATGTACCTCGCGGCCGTCGGGATGAATCTTTCGGAGGCTCCATGCGCCGCGCCTGGCTTTACGCTTTCTGTGTCTTCCTGGCCGGTTGTCAGGCGGCGGCCGAGCGCGTGCCGATCATGCCGTTGCCGGAAGAAGGCCAACCGATCGCTTACGCGGATTTGGTCAAGCGCGCCCGTGCCCAGGCGTCGGTCGCCAACGATTCCTTCTACGTCGATCAATGGTCGGAACTGGGGGAAGCGGCGACGGCGCTGGAGCGCACGGCCGCCTATTTGGCGAAGGCCAGCGACGTGCCGCCCGGCGTCAAGGCAACGCTGGCGACTCGGTCCACGGAGTTGACGAAACTCTGCGGCCAACTCGGCGAAGCGGCCAAGGCACGCGACGTGAAGAAGTCGAACGAGGCGCTGCGGCAAATCAATTTGAAGGTGCGCGAGTTGCGCGTCGAGAAGTGACATTTGGATCGGCGAGCGTCGAGGCGTTAGCCCGACGTTTGAACTGCTCATACGTCGGCCTTACGGCTCGACGCTCGCCCGTTTCAAAATAGCGTCCGCTAATCCCATATCGCCGCTTCCTCGCCATCCAGTCGAATCGTCAGGCACTTGGCGCTGCCGCCCGCCTTCAGAAATTCATCTAACTCCACCGCCACCGGCTCGTATCCCCAGGCCCGCAGGTCGCCCGCCAATCGGTCGCATTGCGTATTGGTGATGACCGTCTTGCCGACGACGACGGCGTTGCAGCCAAAGCGATGCGCCTCCGCTTCGACCACGGGAAGCAACTTCGGGATGTGCGTCTCCAGCACCTTGCGGCCATAGGCGTCGAACGCGGCGGGATAATAGATCGCCTCGCCCGGCGCCAAGGGGCAAAAGCAAGTATCGAGATGATAGAAGCGCGGATTGATGAGTTCCAATGGCAACACTTGTCTATTGAGTATTTGCCCGAGATGCTGATGGCCGCGCACGTCGCTGCGGATGCGATAGCCCGCGAATAACGTCGTGCCACAAAAGAGCGCGTCGCCGGCTCCCTCAAAGAACATGCCTTCAGGCAAATGTTCCACCGTGAAGCCATGCTCTAAAAACCAGGCGTCGAAGTACGGCGTCTCCCGTGCCCGGACTTCGTGGCGAAAGCGCGAGCTAAAGAAGCGCTGGCCGAAGATTAATCCCGCGTTGGCGGTGAACACCAAATCGGGCACCCCCTGGTAGGGCGTCATCAATTCAACCGTCACGCCGAGGCCGCGCAAGGTGTCGTGCAACACATGCCATTGCTGCCGCGCCTGGTCGGTCGAACTGCCGCGCGACCGGCTCATCCACGGATTGATTTCGTACTCAATGCCGTAGAAATCGGGCGGACACAGCAAAATTCGCGGCTGACGCATGGGGACTCCCTGTCTGGTGGTTGGTGGCTAGTGGTTGGATGATACCGATGCGCATCCGCTTGCATTTTCCAGCCACTAGCCTCCAGCCACTAACCACCATCCTCACGAGCCAAGCTCATTCACCAGCGCCCGCAAGAACGGCTCCGCGTCGGTGACGATGCCGACGGTCTGCACGCTGCCGCGGTCCATTAGCTTGGTGACGGTGGCCGGGTTGATGTCCACGCAAGCCACGCGCACCCAGGCGGGCAGGAGATTACCGACCGCGATGGAATGCAACATGGTGCCGACCATGAGACAGAAGCCGACGCCGCGGACCAGTTCGCGCATCTGTCGTTGGGCGTCGATCACGTCCGTGACCACGTCGGGCAGCGGGCCATCGTCGCGGATACTTCCCGCCAGGAGATACGGCACCTCGCGGCGGACGCACTCGTACATGATGCCGCTTTTGATGACGCCTTTCTCTACCCCGGTCTTGATGCCGCCGAGTCTGCGGATGGTGTTGATCGAACGCAGGTGGTGTTCGTGCCCCTCGTCGGCGGGCAGGCCGCGATCCATCGACACGCCCAGGCTGGTGCCGTACAGCGATTGTTCGATGTCGTGCGTGGCCAGCGCGTTGCCGGCGAACAGGACGTGCAGATAGCCCTCGCGGATCAGCCGGCAGACGTGTTCGACGCCGCCGGTGTGGATGACGGCCGGGCCGAGGACGGCGAGGATTTTCTCGCCGGCGTCGCGCGTCCGCTTCATGGCGGCGGCGATCTCGCGGACGGTCACGCCCTTCGGCTTCTCGCTCGAAACCGGGCTGGCCATGAATTCGAAGAGGTTGTGCCGCGCCGCCGCCTCGGTGGGCCGCACGCGCATCCCCTGCCGACCGACGACGATCAGGTCGCCCTTGCGCACCTCGACCATCGGCACGCACCGCGCCGCCTGTTCCTCCTCATCGACCAGCACTCCGCAATCCATTTCCTGATCTTCCACCTCGACCCATTCGCCGCGCAGGCGCACCTGCGTCGGCTGGTTGGTGCTGCAGTAGAAGCCCTCGGGAAAGGCGCCGTCCATGTCGGCGGTTACGGCGGCGCAATCCAGCTGCGTCAGCGGCGAGGCGCCATGTTCGTGGATGGCGCCAAGGATTTCTTGCAGCGTGGCGGCCGACGGCGCCCGCACCTCGATGCGCGCATGGCTGGCGTCGGTCTGCCGTTGGCCGATGCGGATGTCCTTGATGACGTAGCTGCCGCCGTGGGTCAAGATTTCGTCGAGGATCTTGGGCAGCAGCAGCGAGTCGATGATATGGCCCTGAATCTCGACGGTTTCCTGAAACGTCGGCGTCCCGGCCGACACGGGAGTGGTCTGAATCATCGGGTACCTCCTTGTCCCATCTTACCCATCATTCGGCGTCGTGGGATCGACGCGCGGCAGATTGGTATGCGTTTTCGCCGATTTGCCCGGGTTCGGCACAACTTTGGTATCCGACTTCGCCGCCTTGCGCGCCTCGGTCTTGGCGCCGCGCACCTCGCCGGTGCGATAGACCTCCGCGAGCAGTTTCTTCGCTTGGTCGGGCAAATCCGTCTCCTCGACCTCGCGCACGAGCGTCTCGATCGGATAGGCGACGCGCTTCAACTCGACCTTACGGCTTTCGATGACCGCGTAGGAAGCGCGCGGGTCGCCGTCGCGCGGCAAGCCCAAACTCCCCGGATTGACGACGAGCTTGTTGCCCACTTCCAGCACGTAGGGCACATGGGTATGGCCGACGCAAATGATATCGGCCTCGACCCCTTCGAGACGCCGTTCCCAGAATTCCACCTCGGCCGGCGCATACTCGTCCAGCGGATCGCGCGGCGTGGCATGAACTAGCAGAAAGCGCGAATGATCGAGCGTCACATGACATGTGACCGGCAACGCGGCGAGAGTCCGCACGTCCGCGGCGGGCAGGCGCTGGAGGGTCAGCGGCCGCGTCACGCCCGTCAGATACTTGAAGCCGCTGACCCCCTTGACCGTTACGTTCTGCGCGACGCCATGATCGTGATTGCCGCGCACGGCATGGCGGCAATGGCGGCGCAGCCAGTCCACGCACGGCGCCGGGTCCGGCCCATAATCGACCAGGTCGCCGACGAACAGGCAGACGTCATGCGGTTCGTTCAGGGCTTGCAGAGCCGGCCAATTGGCGTGAATGTCGGCGAGAAGAAGGATGCGCATGAGGGCCTCGGGCGGCTAATGAATCGTCCCTCTGGATCCCCACCCCGTTTCGGAGAAGGGAGAAAACACGTTGCATTCTCCGCGCGGCTAGCGCTTTGCCAGTCGTATCGAGAATTATCTTTCAATAATCGAGTATATGAGAAGGTTGATGGAGAGAAAGAACATCCACAAGGATAGGCCTGCTGCCAACGGATAAAACAGGAGGCCGGCCCGTCTGGACGCCGTCGCCCCTGCTCCCAATTTCGTAACGTGGAAACGCTCACGCCGATCATGCGCGCGAACTCGGATTGCGATTTCCGAAGCCGTAGCCGAATCGCCTTCACGTCCACCGGCGCGAATTCCGTAATTCGGCTCGGTTCGGCCTCGCCACGACGGATGCGGCCCGC
This sequence comes from Gemmatales bacterium, assembly GCA_038239465.1. Classification (GTDB taxonomy): domain Bacteria; phylum Planctomycetota; class Planctomycetia; order Gemmatales; family Gemmataceae; genus JBBSES01. Next base: position 151 of record JBBSES010000104.1, on the reverse strand, counting down.
CTGACGGACGCTTTCGGCCAGATTTTCGAATTCCTGCTTCCTCATCCAAATTCCTGGTCTACGAAGTGGCTCAGCACGCGGACTTGGCCAACGATGAGTTTCTCATGTTCATACTTGAGAAAGTTAATTTACCAAGGTGAGCGTCGGGGGG
>JBBSES010000103.1:0-11389 GCA_038239465.1 Gemmatales bacterium | reverse complement strand
CTAGCCTGCCGAGCGGCCCCGCCTCGACGCGGTCGCCGTGCCAGTAAGCGTCGGGCGCCAGGACGACGTAGCCAGCCTTGACGAACGTTTCGCCCAATGGCTCGGCCCCACCGTTGCTCTCGGGCGTGATAATGTGGTTCTTGTCCGGCGTCGAGGAGTGCAGCCAGAGGATGGCCGGCGCCGGCGACTGGCGTTTGTCCGGAATCAAGAGGAGGCACGAAATCTCGGCGTCGAAGCCGTTGTCGATGGCGATTTTTTCGAGGGTGTAGCCGGGCCGTAACTCGCGCGTGACGCGGCGGACCTTCAACGGCGATGGCCGCGGCGGTAGGTCGCCGAGCGATTCGACGACTTTCTTCAATACTTCGGGCCGCTGCTTGCTCCACTCGGCCGCGCTGGAAGGCAATGGCAATTCGGGCACCTTGAGCTTCTTGTAGACCTCGGGCACCTCGGCGTCGCGCGCCTTCTGGGCGGCGCGGAACTTGGCCCCGGCCTCGGGTCCGCTGGCCGGCGCGGGCAACGGTTTGGTCTGGCGAACGATCAACTGGCGTAGCACGGCGTCGGCCACGGCTTCGGCGAGGCGCTCGTATCCCGCCGGCGTGTAGTGCGTGCCGTCGGCGCCCAGCAGTTTATCGGCGCCGCCCTGCTCGACGACCCAATGCAGATCGTGAACCGGCACGCCCGCCGCGCCCATGACGGCGAGGGCTGTCTTGTTGAAGCGCTGCACGTCGGCTTCGGAGCGGTCGAAGTCGGCCTTGCGCGCGGCGTGGCGTTCGTCGTCGATCGGCGTCGTGTTGGCGAAAATCAGCGAACCATCCGTGTCTTTCTTCAAGCGGTCGACGATTTCTTTCAGGTTGGCTTCGTACTTTTCCAACTCCACTTGATGCAGCTTGGTCTTGCGGTTCCGCTTTAAATCGTGCAGTCCGCAGTTCAAGTGAATGACGGCCGGCTTCTCCTTGGACCCCCATTCCTCCAGATGTTTGAGGACGTTGCCGCTGTCGCCGCCGTTGTCCTTGACGCTGACGACGATGGCCTTGCCCTCCAGCCGTTTGGCGACCAGTGGCGCGTAGCCCAGGCGGATGGAGTCGCCGATGAGGACGACCTTCGGCAAAGGCGCTTTTGCCTCGGTTTTCTCCTGTGCCGGTGCCTGGACGCCGAGGAGCAAGCCGAAGGATAGGACCGCGAGGAAACGCGCGTGCATGGCAATCCCTCCAGGAAAGTTACGCCGCGGGGCCGGACGGAAACCCGTGGCCCGCGGCGCCGCCCGAGACTATACCAGCCTATGTTCCGATGCGTTCGTCCACACCATTATTCGGGGAGAAGACGACCATGAATGACGACTCGCGGAGCCTGTTGCCGAAGGCCGACTTCAGCCGGCGGGAGTTCATTGTCACGTCGTTGGCCGCCGGGTTCGCCCTCGCCGTGCAGCCCGTCTCGGCCGAGACCATCACCACCGACGCCAAGGGACTCGAAGCCGGCGAGGTCAAGATCCCCGTCGAAAAGGGTGACATCCCCGCCTACCGCGCCATGCCCTCCGAGGGTGGGCCGTTTCCCGTGGTCCTCGTCGTGCAGGAAATCTTCGGCGTCCACGAACACATCAAGGACGTGTGCCGCCGCTTCGCCAAGCTCGGCTACCTCGCGGTGGCGCCGGAACTGTATTCGCGCCAGGGCGACGTGAGCAAAATGACGGACATCAAGGACATCATCGGCAAAGTCGTCTCGAAGGTGCCCGACGCGCAGGTGATGAGCGATCTCGACGCCACGGTCGCCTGGGCCAAGAAGAGCGGCAAGGGCGACACGGCCAAGTTGGGCATCACCGGCTTCTGCTGGGGCGGGCGCATCGTCTGGCTTTATTCGGCGCACAACAAGGATTTGAAGGCGGGCGTGGCGTGGTACGGCCGGCTTGTCGGCGATACCGACCCGCTGCATCCGAAGAATCCGATCGACCTGGTAACCGACCTCAAGGCGCCGGTGCTGGGCCTCTACGGCGCGGCTGACACGGGGATTCCGACCGAGTCGGTCGAGAAGATGCGCAAGGCGCTGAAGGACGCCAAGAATCCGTCGGAGATCGAACTCTACCCCGAAACGCCGCACGGCTTCCACGCCGACTATCGGCCGAGCTACCGCAAGGAGAAAGCCGAAGACGGCTGGAAGCGCCTGCAGGCGTGGTTCAAGAAAAACGGCGTGGCGTGAGCTTGTTGAACGCTGCTGCGAAAAATAAGCTGGCGAGCGTCGAGGCGTAAGCCCGACGTGGCAGTTGCCCACACGCGTCGATCCTTCGTCGGTGCGAGCGGATGGCGACGTGGCAGCCCGAAGCGGGCGTGACCGGCCATCTGGGTCAACCGCTAAATCCCGACGCCGACTTCTTCGCGTCGCCGCCCCCCACCATCGCGGACGGCGTGTATACCGTCAAGTCGCGGGGCGGCCGAGAAGGATTCTTCTCCTCGCAAGGCGTCTATAAGTTTTCCTACGAATCCATCGCCAACGCCAGGCTCTTTCAAGTGGCCCTGGCCGTCGTCTGGGGCGTCCGCTTTGACGACGATCCGACGGCATCGACCTAAGCCGCGGCTGTAAAAAGGGACCGGCCCCACCCCGTAGCGGGCCGGTCCACTCCGCGCCCGATGGTGTGCATCGGGCTGCCCCTGCTTCCCCTAGCACGAAACGCCGCCCGTTCCGCAAAAAAAGCCGATGTGAGCTTCATCGAGGCATCATCCAGCGCTCATACTAGGCCGACACGCGGCCGATAGGCTTCCTCAGAGGTTACGGCAGCGTGGCCAGCGTTTCGGATAAAGGGGAGTCCGGTTCGCGCGGCGGCGCGTCCGGCGGCGTAGGGATTTCCGGTGGCATGGTGCCCGTCTCCGTTGCTTCCCGATGCCTGGCATCAACCTACGCGGCCATGCTGCCAGAATCTCGTGAAGAACTGATGACGATGCGACCCGTTTACGTTTCGCGCTTTTCGGAGCGCGAAACGTAAACGATACCTCAAACGGGAAAGAGTCCCGGAATGGGTTCGGAGGCGGTGAGCACGTCGGCGGTGCGGCCGAGCGTGGCTTGATTGGCGCGGACTTCGGTGAGGTCGAAGACGGCGCGGCTGACGGTGGCGAGCAGGTTCGCCGGGGTCTGCGGATCGCCGGCCGGCGCGGTGGCTCCCTTGTCGGATTGGCCGATGACCTGGCCCATGCGCAGGCCGCCGCCGAAGAGGAGCAACGGCGTCAGCGTGCCGTAGTGGTCGCGGCCGCCGTTGCGGTTTCGCCTCGGCGACCGGCCCATTTCGCCGGTGACGATGAGCAAGATCTTGTCGCTGAGGCCACGCGCGGTCACGTCCTCGATAAATGCAGAGACCGCGTGATCGACCTGGCCGCCCAGCTGCGGAAAGGCTCCCATGTTCTTGGGGCTGTTCTCGTTGGCGTGCATGTCCCAGCCGCAATCGGAGACGGTGACGAAGCCGCAACCGGCTTCGACCAACCGCCGAGCGAGTAGCATCTGCTTGCCGAGCAGATTGGAGGCGCGCTTCATGTCGTACCAGCGAGTGACTTCCTCAATGCGGAACAGCTTGCTGGTGTCGTAGCGTGCCACGGTCTTGGGGTCTTCGCGGGTCACGTCGAAGGCTTCGACAACGCCGCGAACGATGAGGTCGAACGCTTTCTGCTGAAGCTGGCCCATCCCGTCGAGGGCGCGCGAGTCGTCCACGCGGCGGCGCAGGGCGTCGAGTTGGCCGAGCAACAAGCGGCGGTCGTCGAAGCGGTCGCGGGCGATGCTCAAGTTCAGAAGCTTTTTCAACTCGCCACCGCTGGCGGGGTCAAAGGCGCCGAAGTTCGGGCCAAGCTCGCCGGGACTGGTGAGCGTCGGCAGGGCACCGGTCTCGAAGTTGCTGCCCTGCTTCAAGCCGGGTTGGACGGCTTCGGGCAGGACGAGGACATTCGTCGGCAGACCCGTTTGCGGATGGACCGGCCCGGTGACGCGGGCGTATAGGCTGCTCATCGACGCCTTGAGCGGATTGCCGCCGCTGGTGACGGCCAAGTACGAGTGATCGTTGTTCCGCGAACCGTAGTTGCGCACCACGGCGATCTGGTCGGCGAGCTTGGCGAGACGCGGGAAGGTCGAGCCGAAGGTGTAGCCGGGCAGCGAAGTTTGAATGTCGCCGTTGAAGCTGCGCACCTCGGGCATGGCGTTCATCTTCGGGTCGAACGTCTCGATGTGCGACGGGCCGCCCTGCAGGAACAGCAGGACGACAGCGCGGTCCTTGACCAGGCGCGGCGCTTCGGCGGCGGCCGCTTTAGCGCCGAGGAGTTGCGGCAGGCCGAGGCCGCCGAGCAGTCCCAGGCTGCCGATCTTCAAAAAGTCGCGGCGCGAATAGCCCTGGCAATCGTGTTGGAAGGCGCGGTCGTGAATAGTCAGCATGGCGAGACTCCGGAACGGAGCGGGGGTGGGTGGCGCAAGGGCCAGCGAGGCGGGGTGCTTCTCATCAGTCTTTAATAGTCTAACTCATGATAGAGGGGCGCACAGGGCGAATTTGGGCATTTTCGTTTTTTGGCGAGCGGGGGACGTAAGCCCCGTGGATATCCCCCGGCCATCCACGGGGCTTACGCCCCCCGCTCGCCCCGCAAGATGCGCCGTTCGCTTGACATTGAAGCATTTCGCCTTAACCATGAAAGACATGAGTACACGCCATCGAGGGCCGGTTGCCGAAGTCCTGGCCCTGGATACCTTTGTCAAACTGGCGCGCGCCGCCGAGTCCCTGGGAGCGCGGCTCGCCAGTTCCCTGGCCGAAGCGGGCCTGACGGAAAGCCAGTTCGGCGCGCTCGAAGCGCTGCTTCACATCGGGCCGCTGCATCAGTGCGACCTGGGGAAGAAACTCCTGCGCAGCAGCGGCAACATCACGCTGGTCGTGGATAACCTGGAAAAGCGCGGCCTGGTGACGCGCACGCGCGAAGCCGCCGACCGCCGTTTCGTTCGGGTGGCCCTCACCGCCGATGGCGAACATTTGATCCGCCGTGTCTTTCCCCATCATGCCGCTCAAATAACGGCGTTGCTGAGCGTGCTGAGTGAGGAGGAACAACGACACCTGGGCCGCCTCTGTCGCCGCGTGGGTCTTCAACAACGCGGGTAGGGGGGGCGCTTTGCCTGAATTCTGGCGAATCCAGCTACGTCAATCCTAAGCGTCGCTCGGGTAGCCAGCGGAATTGAGACGAGTGGCTGCACTAAATTGTTCCGCTAAACTTTTTGGTTTCGAGGTATCACGGATGGCCGACGCTCCCCTGGCTAGTTTCCCGGTCGTCATCGAACAAGTGGTCGTCTGGGGCGACATGGACGCCTACCGCCACGTCAACAACGTCGTCTATTTCCGCTACTTCGAGAACGCTCGATTGGAATATTTGCGCCGCATCGATTGGCCGCGCCTCGAACGCGAGACGGGCATCGGCCCCATCCTGGCATCAGTGTCGGCGCGCTTCCGGCAGCCGTTGACTTACCCGGACACGATTCGCATCGGCGCCCGCTTGACGACCATCGCCGAGGATCGATTCACGCTCGAACACGTCATCGTCAGTACGCAGCGCGAAGGCGTGGTCACGGAAGGGCAAGGGGTTGTCGTGGCGTATCATCACGGCGACGGCAAGAAGGCGGCTTTGCCCGAGGTGCTTCGTCGCAATATCGCGGCGTTGGAGGGACGCGAGGTTTAACGTGGTTTTGTTTACGTTTCGCTGCTCTCGCTTTCCCTTGCGGGGCGCGGCTAAACGAAATGTTGTTCTCCCCGTTCGGGCGCGCCGACGTTGGCGAAGCCGGCCGCGCGCAGCCCGACGGCCAACGCCTCCGCTCGCTCCGGTTCGCCGTGGACGAGGCACACCCGTTGAGCCCTCGCGCGGCACGGCTCCAAAGCGTGCAGCAATCCCCCGTGGTCGGCGTGGCTGGAGAGGCCATTGAGGACGACAACCTCGGCTTTCGGCGCGAAAGCGCGGCCCAGGATGCGCACCTCGGGGCGGCGCTCCACCAGACGACGGCCCAGCGTATCGGGCGCTTGAAAGCCAACGATGAGAATGGTGGCGCGCGGGTCCTCGATGTTGTGCGCCAAATGATGCAGGATACGCCCCGCCTCGCACATGCCGCTGGCCGCGATGATAGCGCACGGTTCCCGGAGATAGTTCAAGGCGATGCTTTCGTTCACCGTCTCGACGTAGCGGATGCGGCGCTCGCCGAACAACTCGGGCTGTGTTTTCAACAGGCGCAATGTCTCGTCGTTGAAGCATTCGGGATGCGAGCGGAACACCTCCGTGGCTCGCAGCGCCATCGGGCTATCGACGATGATGGGCAAATCCGGCAGCCTGCCCGCGGTCATTAGTTGATGCAAAAAATAGACGACCGTCTGTGTCCGGCCCACGCTGAACGCGGGGATGATGAGTTTGCCGCCGCGCCGCGCGGTGTCGCGGAAGGCGGTCCCCAGGCGCTCGGCGGTTTCCTCGACCGGCTCGTGCGTGTGGCCGCCATAGGTGCTTTCGGCGATGAGGAAATCGGCGGGCGGCACCTTTGCCGGATCGCGCAAGATGGGCAGTCCAGGCCGGCCGAGGTCGCCAGTGAAGGTCAGCGAGCGCTCGCCGTTGGCCGTCTCAATGCGCAGGCCGATCATGGCCGAGCCGAGCAGATGGCCCGCGTCCACGAAGGTCGCTTCCATGCCGCGGCCGATGGAAGTGGGCGTGTCGTAGGCGATCGTTTTGAACTTCAACAGCGTCCGATACACGTCGCGGCCATCGTACAACGGTTCTATCTTCGGCTCCCCCTTGGCCCTCTTGCGATTGAGGTAGTTGGCATCCTCTTCCTGAATCTTGGCCGCGTCCCCGAGCATGACGGCGGCGAGGGCGCGCGTGGCGGGCGTGCAATAAATAGGGCCGGCGAACCCCTGTTTGACGAGATTGGGCAGGTTGCCGCAATGGTCGATGTGCGCGTGGCTCAGGAGGACGGCGTCGATTTCCTTCGGACGGAAGGGAAACTCGCGGTTGCGCCGCTGGCTCTCGGCGCGGCGCCCCTGAAAGAGGCCGCAGTCCAGCAAGAGGGTTTGCCCGCGCGCGTCGAGTTGGTGCATCGAGCCAGTGACGCTTTGGACGGCTCCCCAGAAGGTCACGGTCGGCTCGACGGCCGGTTTGCGCTTTTTGGGCATGAAGGAAGTCGATTGCCAACTGCACGGCTAATAAAACCGTGCGCATTTACCCCAACGGGGTTGCATCCCATAGCCCAGGGTTGCCGCGCAGCGGCTACCCTGGGTCGCGGTCATACCCCGCCATGCCTACCCCGAAGGGGTGGAATCGCCCGCGCGGCCCATGTTTCGTCGTGAGCCTCGTCGATTGGCAAAGGTTCTAGCGTAGGCGTCGCCATGCCCCAGGGTGGCCGCTGCGCGTCAACCCTGGGGCATGGGATGCAGCCCCTTCGGGGGTAAATTCTCCATGCCTCACTGGCCGCGAAGGGTTCAATTTTTACTTCGCCAAATCGTCCAGCGTCTTGTCGAAGAACTCGACGCACTTCGGCAAATTGGCGTCGAGGTGCTTCATGTCGCCATACTCGAACTCGATGGATAGATAGCCCTTGTATCCTTGGCGCTTCAGTTCCGCGAGCATGGCCTTGGGGTCGCCGCGACCGGTGCCCCAGGCGACGTCGTGGGCCTTGCCGCCGAACTCGTTCAAGTCCTTGAAGTGCGCGTGCAGCACACGGCCTTCCAGCTTCTTGAATTGATCGACCGGCATCAGGTCGGCGCGCATCCAGTGGCCAGTGTCGGAGCAGGAGCCGATCCACTTGCTCTTGTCCTTCGAGGCCTTGAGGACTTCATCGGGCGGCCAGGTCTTCGGATGGTTGTGCAGCGCGTACTTAATTTTGAATTCGTCGCACAGCTTGTCGTGGACCTCATTGGGCGTCGTCTCGGTGACGAGGACTTCAATGCCCAGATCCTTGGCCCACTCGAAGACCTGGCGGGCGCCCTTCTCGTCGGTGGGCACGCCATCGACGCCATAGGCGATCAGCTTCTGGCCATTGGCGGCGAGCTTCTTCTTCACCTCGGCGACCGCGTCGGCGCTCATCGACCGGCCGACCTTCTCCTTCGAGTCCGACTTGAGCGTCTGCCCCGGAAACATTTCCAGGTATTTGACGCCGAGGGCGGCGGCCTTGTCGGCGGCCTCGCAGAACGTCAGGCTACGCAGCGTCCAGCATTGCATGGAGAGCTTGATGCCCAGTTTCTCGGAAGCGGCGTCGTCGCGCTTGGCGTCGGCGGCGAAGCTCGGCAGCGTCGTCGACAACAAGGCGACGACGCCAAGAGTCAGGAAGCGTGATTGCATGGGTTTCCCACGGAGAGAATGAAACGATCCGTAACGCTTCTCGAAATGGTATCAATCCAGCCCCTGACTGAACAGCGGCTTGCCGTTTCGCGGTCCCCTTACTTATCCCCATCGCGCGTGAAGTAATTCATGTAGTCATCGCTGCGAAACGGCGACGCCGGCAGCCCCTCTTTGTTGAACAGATTGCACTCGGGATTGCGTTCCCAGGCGTAGCGGACGGCCATCGGCTTGGCCAGCTTGGCACTCGTCACCACCACCTTTTCGCCCTCGATGACGGCCTCGGCGCGATGCCATTTCTTGTCGGCGCCGCACAGGAGGAAGCCGGTCAGCTTGTCTCCCTTGGCCGTCAAGCCGCCGCCGAGATGCGTGAATGACACGAGCGCCTTGCCGTCCTCGAACGTGGCCTTCTCGAAGATCGGCCCGGACGCTTCGACCTTCTCGCCATACGCCAGCGCCTGCGCTGCCCGGACCATGCGTTGGCCCACCGGCTTCTTGTCGGGGTAATGCACGTCCTTGACTAATCCGAGGTCGATGGTGACGACGAGAGCCGTCTTGGGTACCGCTTGCGCCACTTTCAGCTGGGCCTCGCGGATGGCGCAGTCCTTGCCTTCCCACATTTCCGGCTTGCGCTCGCCATAGCCCGAGAGTTGCACGATGACGAAGGGAAAGTCGCCCTGTCCCCAGGCGGCGCGCCAATCGGCGATCAGGTCGGTCATCAGGCGTCGATACGTCACCGGGAAATCGCGGTTGCCCTCACCCTGGCACCACAGCGCCCCGCGGATGGTGTACGGGACAATCGGCGCGAACGACGATTTCCAGATGTCGCCGATCGGTTGGTCGTGTTGCTTGAGCAACGTCGCCAACTCGGGGTCGGTTTCGAGCGCCTTGGGGCTGATGAACTGCTGAGCCACCGCGCCGTTGACGGAATTCTCGACGATGCCGACGGGCACCTTGCGTTGCTGGTGCAGGTCCACGGCGAAGAAGTAGGCGGGACCGGCGAACCCGCCCGCGGTCTTGGGCGAGCAGACGGCCCACTTGCCGCCGACCGTTAGGTAACGCACTTGCGGATGGTCGGCGGCGGCGATTTCCTTGGCCGCGTCGGTGGAGCGGCTCAGCGGATACTTCATGTTCGACTGGCCCGAGGCGAGCCAGACTTCGCCCACGAGAACATCCTTGACGACGATGGCGTTCTTGCCGCTCACCTTCAATTCATGGGGGCCGCCGGCCTTGAGGGGATCGAGCTTGATGGACCACTTGCCATCCTTGTTTGCCGCGGCCATTTTCTTCTGGCCGGCGATCTCAATCGTCACCGCCTCGTCGGCCGCCGCGGTGCCGAAGACGACGGCGGGCACCTCGGCTTGCAAGACCATGTGGTCGGAGAAGATCGACGGCAGCGCCACCTCGGCGCGGACGGGACAGACCCAGCAGGCCGCGACGGCGGCGCATGGCAAGAGTCGCATGACAGGCTCCCGAAGAAAGGGCGGTTGGCGGCAGGAGTGTTCGACTACTGGGAGATGATTCTATGGCAGTGCCGAAGCCGAAGCACCAATAAAAGAACGGGGCGAAGAGGAAAACCCCTTCGCCCCCGTTTGACGTGCCGATTTGGGTTAGACCTTCTTGTTGGCCTTCACGTCGTAGCCGGCCTTGACGCTGGCGTCGAGCGAGCCGTCCTTCTTCTGCGGCTTGTAGTCCCACTCGATCTTGCTGAAATTCAGGCTGATCTGGTCGGTCGGCAGGACGCCGCCGTGCCCGCTGCCGCCGGTCTGGTAGGATGAGACGAGCAAATCGCTCATCGTGACCTTGAGGAATTCGCCCTGGGTGCCGCCGGCCTTGCGGCAGATCAGGGTGGCCTTCGGAATGTGCTTGCCCGTTGCACAGGCGAGCATCAGTTCCGGCGAGGCCTTGTTGACCTTCATGACGAAGTGGAAGTCCTGCATCGCCACCTTGCCGGCGCCGCCGCCACCGCCGGCCCCGTGCGCTCCGGAGTTGGACTCGCCCCAGCTCCACGATTCCAGGTCGATCTTGTCCTTGTGCTTGTCGTCCGTCGACTCGCCCTTGATGCCGTCGATGTCGAGGAAGTAGTCAACCGCTGCCATGATACACCTCCCTAAAGATGAACGTTTACTGTCAATCGTTTGGGTTAAGCGGGCGGCCGGCGACAGTCAGCCGGCCTACCGCGGTGCGTTTCGTTTTGCCGCACCTCGGTTCCTGTCTGCTCAAGTATGAGCTTTCGAGGGCCGAGGCGGACAGCGTGAGGCGAAAATTTTGAGGCCGCGAATCGGGTTGGCAATACTCCTCCGAAAAGAACTGCTTGGCGAGCGTCGAGGCGCGAAGGGACTTCGCGGCGCGGCGCAAGGCGGCGGCGGAACTGGTGGAGATCGGCCCGGTAGCGTCCAAGCTCCTCTGGGAAGCCGAGAAGGATCCACATCCCGAGATCGCGCGACGGGCGCCCGAATGCCTGAAAGCGGTGGAAGAAACGTATGGAGACGGCGCGTTTTCGTCTTCCGAAATCTGGCGGGCTTCCGCGCGCTGGTCGGCCCTCCGCGTCGCGCCACGACGAGATTCGCCGCTTCTGGTCACGGCGTTCGCCAGCGTCTTGCTGTCGCCGCTGGACAAGGAAGATTGGAACGGTCGCGGATGGGCGGAAGACATGCTCCGCAAGTCGATGGAGCCTCTAAATATCTGCATCGCCTACCAGCTGCGGCCGGCGGATTTGCTGGCGGTGCGCCTTCAATCCCGCGCCGCCGCGGAAAGTCAGGACGAATCCGTTCGAGCATGAGCCAACGCCGCCCTGGACCGTTTCGGTTAAAAGGAAGGCAACGAGCGCCTGATGATCTTGAAACGACCGGGGGGGACAAAAAGAGCGGGCGGAACGTTTGGCTTGGATGAACCAAAACCGGGTGGCCTGGCGCATCGTGCCGGCGTTTCTTAAATCGCCCAGGGACGAGGAGGGGGAGGCTGGTACTGTTGCCTTACGGGACAGTCTTTACGGAGACTTGTCTTCTCCTTTCTGTCTGCTCTGCTTTCTCGTCACTCCAATCTCCTCACGAATCGGGGCGGGCGGATTCGAACCGCCG
>JBBSES010000102.1:0-11434 GCA_038239465.1 Gemmatales bacterium | reverse complement strand
CTGGCAGCTGACCGCCGCCAGCAACAGCGCCAATGTCCTCTCGCTCGGTGAAGACGAACTCCTCTGGCTGACGGTGCGCCTGGCCGAAGCGGCCCGGCAGATCGATAGCGGACTGGAACTGATTGTCGGCGTCTCCCAGCCGTGGGGCGACTACATGGGCATGGAGGACCGCACCCATTCGCCCTTCATCTTCGCCGACACGCTCATCCGCGCCGGGTTGAACCTGGCAGCCGTCGATCTCGAATGGGTCTACGGCGTGGCGCCGCACGGCAGCTATTGCCGCGACCTCCTCGAAGCCTCGCGCTTGCTCGACCTCTACGCCCTCCTCGGCGTACCGCTGCAAGTGACCCTCGGCTATCCCTCTTCCAGTACCTCCGACGCGCTCGCCGACGCCGATTTGCACGTCGCGGCCGGCCATTGGCACGGCGGTTTTTCCCCCGAGGTGCAGGCCGAATGGGCCCGCGCCTTCGGCACCCTGGCCCTGTGCAAGCCCTACGTGCGGGGCGTTACCTGGACCCATCTCTCCGACGCCGAGCCGCACCAATTCCCCCATTGCGGCCTGGTGGACGCCGACGGCGCCGTCAAGCCGGCGCTCCAGCGCTTGCGCGAGTTGCGCGAGAAGCATTTGCATTGAGCGATCGCCTGGCCGGGCGACTCACGGCCAATCGCCGCACCAGAGACGCCACTCGGACCCCTCGGCCACGATGGCCGCCACGTAGCCGGGCGGCACGTCGAGGCGGCGCAGCGACCAGCGCTCCGCCTCCTCCGGTTGGCCGCGCACTTCGAGAAGTTGCGCCGCTTCGTCGGGTGCAACGGTCACGTCGAAGGTGTCGAGGCCGACCGACAACCCGCGTCCGGTGGCCTTGAGATAGGCTTCCTTGCGCGTCCAGCAGTGGAAGAAGGCCTCTTCCCGTTGCTCGGCCGGCAGGGAGCGCAGGGTCGCCAACTCGCGCGCGGAGAAGTGGCGTTCGGCGATGCCGTCGGAGGAGACTTGCGAGCGGATGCGTTCCACGTCGATGCCCACCTCGCGGCCACGGGTGACGGCGCATACCGCCAAACCGTGCGAATGCGCCAGGTTGAAGCGGAGCGTGCCGGCTTCCACGAGCGCCGGCTTGCCGTAGAGGTTGTAGGTAAAGCGCAATTCGCTGGGCGGGCATTGGAGATAGCAGCCGAGGACGACGCGCATCAGTCCACGGCCGGCGATGAACTGATCGCGGTGCTTGGGAAAGTGGAAGCGGTCGGCGCGTGCTAACTCGTCGATGCCGAGAACCTGGCGCAGCAGGGGCAACTCGCTCGGCGCGCGCGCCAGCCCGATGCGCCAGACGTGGACCTCGTCGGCGGCGAGCGGCGGCAGATCGGGCAGAGCGAACGGTCCTTGCACGGCAGGGCCTCGGCGCGGCCAGCCGCCCATCGCGGGCAACAGGGCGAGCAGTCGGCTCAAGAGAACAGCTCCTTGACGACCTTGCCGCCCTCCACCAGCTTGATGGGCCGCTGGTCTGTCGTGGTATATTCGGCGCGCGGGTCGATGTCGAGGACGTGACAGAAGCTGACGAACAAGTCCTGGACGCCGACGGGCCGTTCCGTTACCTCGACGCCGTCCTTGTCGGTGGCGCCGATGACTTGCCCGCCCTTGACACCGCCGCCAGCCAGCGCGGTCAGCCAGCCGTTGGCGTAGTGGTCGCGGCCGCCGTCGGCCTTGAACTTGGGCGTGCGGCCAAATTCGCCCATCCAGACGACGAGCGTGTTCTCCAACATGCCGCGGTCGTGCAGGTCGCGCAACAGCGTGACATAGGCGGGATCGACCTCGCGGCACAGGTAGGGCGTGTCCGGAAAGCCGTCCTTGTGGGTGTCCCAACCTACGATGCCGAGATCGGCCTGGCCGCGCTCCACCTGTTCCGCCACGTCTTCCAGGCGGATGCTGGCGCGGACGTTGACCGCCACGTCGGGAGGGGCGGCGCTGAACGCACGGATCGGTTCGATCAAGTGATAGCCGAGGAGGTAGGGCGTCGAGGCGATGGTGAGGCGTCCCGGCAAGGCGGCGCGGCTCGATTGGAAGAGGCGTTCGATGGAATCGAGGCCGGAAACGTGCGGCTGAATCAAATCGAGCAGGAGTTGGCCCTCGCGCGTCAGTTCGACCGCGCGGCCGCGGCGGATCATCAGAGACGCCCCGAGACGGCGTTCCAGCGACCGCACCTGCTCCCAGACGGTCGACGGCGACAGGCCGAGTACCTTAGCGGCCGCGGTGAAATTCCCCTCGGTGGCGGCGAGACAGAAGCTTCGCAGCTGCGGTAACTGAATGTCCTTGTAGCGGTAGCGACGGGACATCGGCGGTCTCGCTCAACGAGGTGGGAGAGCGTGGGTTTGTCGTTTCACTGTTATGTACCTAATGATTGGGCCAAGTGTACTGTATCTTCGAGGTGGGCGTTAAAAATCGTGAATCGGAATCGACGCCAATCCTTGCATTATGGCACGAGCCGGTACATGGTAAACGTAAACGGGAATGGTTCTCGCCGTCGGCCTCCTGGTTCGCTCTGCGTCCGTGGAATTCCCCCCATGAAACTATGGTCATGGCTCAAGTGTTTGTTCGGCAAAAAGGAAGAAAAATCGTCACCGCCGATCTCACTGGTATTTCTTCTCAAACAGCCGCGCTACCTGGGCGAGGCGATGCTTCAGGAGTGCGTCCGGCGCGCCTTTGACATCGACCTGTCGAACGTCGCCCCGGACAGCACGAATTTCATCGTGGGAGGCGACGATCTACCGACGCGCGTGGTTCAGTTTCATGGCAATGTCCTCATGGTTAACAACCTTCCGATGCCGTACTTCGACGACAAGGAAGCGGCGGCCGCGGATGTTCTCGACCTGCGGTTGCGCAAGGCCGTGGCCGAGCATGAGGCGTGGCTAAGCGTGGATGTGCTGTTTCCGCCTGAAGACGGCAAAGACCCGTACTTGGCCATCGGCAAATTGTTGGCCGAACTGGCGGACGAGGATTGTCTCGCCATCCTGGCTCCGGCCCTGGGCCGCATGGCATCCTGGGAACCTACCGCCGAAGCGGTCTTGCGTGGTCCGTCGCCCCTCGACGCCGTCACCAGTCCCGGCCAGGTGCCAGTGATTCCGATCGCTGACGATGACCCGCTCATGATCGCGGCCGTCGCTGAGGCTCGGCGCCGCTGGCCCGAGTTTGTTCGTGCGTTCGAGAATCGCGTCGCCGACGAGAATTTCGCGGTGAAGTCGCCTCTCAGCGAGGCGGGGCACACCGAATTTATGTGGCTTAAGGTAACTGGCATCGAGGGAGACGCCATTTACGGCACGATTGACAACGACCCGGTCCACTTCAAGAAACTTCGTTGTGGCAGTAGGGTCAGGGTTCCCGTGGCGGAACTGAACGATTGGACTTATGGCGAAGGTAAAGACCGACGAGGCCTCTTCACCATCGAGGCAGTGAATCAGGCGATTCGCAAGTCACATCCGTCCTGATATCCGCGCATGAAACACGGCGGGATAAACCGCCCGACTCGTACCAACCGGAAAACGACGCGGCCCGCGGACATCATATCCGCGGGCCGGCGGCTCAGGTCCCGAACCGGGACCACGTCATCGAGGCGCCTCAGCCATACGCGGGGACGTTGCCTAACATTTGTATGAGTGGAGCCACCGGTTCGCCCAGGAGGTCGAGGACCCGGCGGTTGCGCAGCCGCGAGATACTCTTCTCATCTCCGGCATGGCAGTCCATGCGGCGGCTGACCGCCGCGAACGCCCGGCCGGCGAGCAGGCGGCGCGTCTCCTCCTTATCGTGGGCCAGGCCGCGGTTGCGGATAGCGCGGGCCACCTCCCGCCCAACATGCGCCTCCTTCCGGTAGGCGTCGGCTTCGCGGAAACCCTCAAAATAATGGCACACGCGGCCATCGGGGGTGCAGATGAACGTCCGCGCGTTGCCGGCGCCGCGGCCATCGTGATAGGCAACGACGTCGTCGTCTCCGGAATGAGGCAGCGGTCCCGCCATCAAAAACTGGTTGGCGGGCAGGGCGAGGATATCCTCGAAACCGGGCGGCAGCTGATTGTGCCACACCACAACGTAATGCTTGTTGAGGAAATCGACCAACTCCAGATCGGTGAAGGTCCGCTGCCGAAGGGCCTGGGTCGTCAAGCTGGCAATGCCGGTTCGCGCGCCGAGCGTGGACAGCACCAGCAGCGGCTTTCCGCTCGCGGCGGCCGCGCGTAGCCCGTCGTCGAGGGTATCGTTCCAGCGGATGACGGCTAACTCTTCCAAGATGCCCTCGATGCGGCGGCGAACTTCCAGGGGCGGCCGCTTTTCCAGCTCTTTGCGAAGCGACGGCACCGCTTCGATGCCCAGCGCGCGCAAATCAAGATCGGCCTGCCGGCGCGCGGGGAATCGCGGGTCGTCCAGTTGCCGAATCAGCCGGTCCACTACCTCTGGCAGCGTGGCGCGCCCGGCCGAAACCAGGAAGGTCAGCGCGATGGCCGCGAACGCGAAACGGTTCATGGAGATTCCCCCTGACCGCGGTCGCCCGGTCGGCGCCGCTTGGCGCCTGCCGCCGGGCTGCTGGTCCCGCTTACGTCGCCGTGAAGCATCGGGTTCGACAGCCGTTACCGACCCGTTACAATGCCATCTCGCCATCGTCGAGGAGCAAGGCCGCTTTCATGGTCCACGTCGAGAACCTGACCAAATCGTTCGCCGCCGCGAGCGGGCCGCTCCACGCCCTGGACGGCGTTTCGTTTCACGCGGGTCCGGGCGAGATTTTCGGCCTGCTCGGGCCGAACGGCGCCGGCAAGACGACGGCCTTGCGCATCCTCAGCACGATTCTCCGACCCAGCGGCGGCAAGGTCCGCGTCGCCGGTTTCGACGTGGCGACCCATCCCAATGAGGTGCGCCGGCACGTCGGCTACCTCTCCGCCTCGACGGGGATCTACGATCGCATGTCGGCCTGGGAGATCGTGCACTTCTTTGGCCGACTCAACGGCATGAACGGCGTCAAGCTCCGCGAGCGCATGGAGGAAGTCTTCGCCCTGTTGCGGATGGACGATTTCCGCGACGTGGCCGGCGCGCGCATGAGCACGGGCATGAAGCAAAAGGTATCGATTGCCCGCGCCATCATCCACGATCCGCCAGTGCTGATCTTCGACGAACCGACGGCCGGCCTCGACGTCTTGGTGGCGCGCACGGTGCTTCAAACCGTGGCGCGCTTTCGGGAACTGGGGAAATGCGTGCTGTTCTCGACGCACATCATGCGCGAGGTGGAAAAGCTATGCGACCGGGTGGCAATCCTGCATCGGGGACGCATCCTGACGAGTGGCACCCTGGAGGAACTGCGCGAGCGGCATGGGCAGGCTGACCTGGAAGAGTTGTTTTTCCATCTGGTGACGTGAAAAAGCGACGGCCGGCGCCCAGAACTCTGGGTAGCCGGCCGCACGAATCGCGGGGAAGCACGGGCATCGGTTAGAAGCCAAAGGGCCGAGGACCGAATGGATTGCCGCCGAACGGGTTGCCGCCGTAGGGGTTACCGAAGTTGCCGTAGGGGTTGCCGAAGTTGCCGCCGCCGCCATACGGGTTATAGCCCTGCTGCTGTCCCTGCTGCTGGTTCATGTTGCCCACGGGCTGGCCGGTCAAGGGCTGCTTGGCGGCGTAGCCGTAGATGGCCGGGTAGCGCTGGTCAGTGCTGCTCGCGTTGCCGCTAAAGGGGTTCAATCCCTGCTGCTGGCCGAAGTTGTTGATGGGCCGCAGCGGGCTATCGACGATAGCCGCTCCAGTGATGTTCGAGTTGTAGAAGTAGCGGCCGCGCGTGGCGCGATTGCCGACAATGTTGTTCGGGTTGTTCGGGTTGGCGTTGTTCTGCTGAGCGAGCTGATTGCCCAGCTGATAGGCGAATTGATTGAATTGATTGTTGTTGTTGCGAAAGCCATTGTTGCCGTAAGAATTGCCGCCGTTGCCATACGGGTTGCCGTAGGGGTTGCCGATTGCGTATTGAGCGGAGGCCTTGCCGGACAACATAAAGAGGGTGGCGGCGGCGAGGGCAAAAGCAGTCGCTTTCAGTGAGGGGTACTTCGAGGTGAACATGGAGGCATCCTCTGGAAGAAATTGAGCCGATAACCCGCCGTGCTCCCTGTCACGCGGCGTCGGACGGTCGTTACTGACGGACGCTTTTATTTTTCAAACTTGCGCCGATTCGCTCAAGCGAATGGGGGAAAATTTTCCGCCCCGCGCGACGGGCGCTTTCGTGTAAGCAGGGTAAAGGCAAGCGGCAGGACATAACTGACCGTGGTAACGCCTCCTGTAGCTGAATTCTGGCGAATTCAGCTACGATTCCCCTCTCCTTCGCTTCCCAGGCTGGCGCTCCACGCCTCGACGCTCGCCAAGCTTGGAAACACAGGTAAGTCTTATCCTGTCGCTTGCCAAAGGAAAACGACGAGGCCGCGATGACAGGCATCGCGGCCCCGGCGGTTTCTAGTTGTCGCCGAATGTAGTTTAGAAACCGAACGGTCTGCCGCCAAAGCCGCCGCCACCAAAGCCGCCGCCGAAACCACCGTAGGGGTTGCCGAACTGTCCGCCCCCGCCGCCATACGGGTTATAGCCCTGCTGCTGGCCTTGCTGCTGGTTCATATTGCCGACCGGTTGGCCGGTCAGGGGCTGCTTGGCGGCGTAGCCGTAGATGGCCGGGTAGCGCTGGTCGGTGCTGCCCGCGTTGCCGCTGAAGGGGTTCAACCCCTGCTGCTGGCCGAAGTTGTTGATGGGCCGCAGGGGGCTATCGACGATGGCGGCGCCGGTGATGTTCGAATTGTAGAAGTAGCGGCCGCGCGTCGCCTGACGGCCGACGATGTTGTTCGGGTTGTTCGGGTTGGCGTTGTTCTGCTGCCCCAGCTGGTTGCCCAGCTGGTTGCCGAACTGGTTGCCCCCCGGCCGGTTAAACTGGTTGCCGCCGCCATAGGGGTTGCCGAAGTTGCCACCGCCGCCATACGGATTGCCGAACTGAGCGGCGGCGGTCTCGGGGAGAACCAGGCAGGCGATCGCGGCTAGCGCCACGATAGCCGCCGGCCCTCGGGCCGCGCGGAGAACCCACGTCGTCATCGACATTCATGACTCCTTCGGTCAAAAGTTTCAATCCGCCCTCAACGTCGTCGCCGAGGGAAACGTGCCAAGCCTTCTTGACTTTTGGCGGGATAGCCCGGCAAGTCAAGGCAATTAGCGAAAGATTCTTGAAGAACCCAAGTGGAACCCGTGCCTTCCGAAGCCCTAGCAAACAAAAAGAGGCCAGCGATCCTCGAGGATTGCTGGCCTCTAGGTCGGTTCGTATGCCGAAACCACGGGGGGTTTCGGAGGCCGCGTTTAGCGGCCGAAGGGCGTAGACAGAGAAGAATAGCCCGTCGAATTGTTGGTCGGGATGCCAAAGCCGGCGTAGCCGTTCGAGTTGCCCGGCGGGGGACCGAGGGCTGCCGCGTTGTAGCCGTTGTAAGCGGCGCGCCAAGCCGCCATCGCCGCCATCTGGTTGTAGGCGGCATTGTTGTAAGCAGCCTGCCGATTGTAGCCGCGCGGGAACGGCCCAGGGAATCCCGGTTGGCCGCCGGGATTACCACCGGGGTTGCCGCCAGGACCCCCGCCCATGCCGCCGCCGCCCAGCGCCTGGGGCAACAGGTCGGGATCGGCCTGGATGCCGTTCATCATCAGGCGATCGCCGAGGGGCAACGCCGCGATGTAGGTGAAGGGGAGGGCATTGGGGAACTGTGGATTGGGATTCGGCGAAATCTGCAGGCTGCCATTATTGAGCAGCGGGATCAGCGGCTTACCCGGCAAAACCGCCAGACCGGGGGCGTTCGCGTTCCGAGAACCCCTGAGTGGGACTTGCGCGGAGGCGAGTGGAGCGCTCATCAGGAGCACTGCCAACGCCATGACTGCCCGCGTGCCCTGGGGAAGTGAAAAAATGCCCGCGGAAACCATGAGAAGACTCCCTGGAGTAGAAGACATCCGTCCTACCTGATGCGTTAGGTACTCGTTGCTTACCTGTCACGTAAGAACGCGGAACCATGTGAAACTTGCGTTTGAATCCGAGGAATCGAAAACTTTGTGTAAAGTGTCGTCGCTTCAATTGAACATGCATTGTCGTTTCGCTGGCCGAAATCGTCAAGGAAAGATTACGTCAAGCCCGCGGCTTTCCCAGCTTTCCAGGAGTTGGCCCGTGAGGTTGTAGGGAACCGCCTTGCCAGGCTAGCGCACGACGGAATTGCAGGCAGTCACCACGGCCATACCCGCTGCCGGCGGCGAAATCGTCTTGACAGGAAGAAGCCGCTTGCTATTTTCCGGGCCTTCCTTGCCTTGGAGATAACAAGCGACCGACCCGCTAGTGACGCCTTGCGCGCCGCCGGCGAGGGGGGGGGCCGCTTCACGGGGGCACCGGGCTTCGGCCAGGCGGGCAATGCGCCTGCGTCATGGAGGAGATTGGGCATATGAGAACACGTACGGCCTGGCTAGCAATGCTGCTGATGACGGGGGTGGCGTTGGCGCCGACGGCACTCCACGCGCAAACACCGACGGGCGAAGGAACAGCGCCCTTCGAAGTACCGGTGTATCAACTGAATCCCTATACGGCGCGTGGGCAAATCGGCAGCCCTACCAACGATTACGACGTGCCGCGCGCCGATCCGGCTTATCCGCTTCCCTTGTTCCACGATCGGCCGGAGACGGGCGGTTTCTTCCTTGCCGCCGAGGCGATGTTCTGGCGGCAAAGCAATCCCCTGCGCCATCAACTGATCGCCGTGCGTGGACTGGTCGATAACGACGGCAGCATTCATCAGGCCATCCCGCCGGGGACGGTTTTCAACACGATCGGCGGTTTGACCACAAACCCTTCCGGGCCTGGCTTGATCACGAATCTGCCCGGTACCCGGGAAACGATCATCACCAGCCAGACTGCCACATACTTTCCCAACGGCGTTCTCGCCTCCCTTCAGACGGTTTTTGGCTTTATTTTCACTCCGGGACAGCAGATCGCCCAGCCGCAAGGACAGTCACATCCCGGCGGCTTCATTGGTACCGCCCGCCCGGCTCTGTTCGCTGACGACGCCGGCGGCCCAAGCAGCTATACGCCTGGGTATACCGTCACGGCCGGGTATCGCTTCCGCGAGGGCTTTACCGCCGAGCTGAGTTGGACGCACCTGACGCATGTCAAGTACAGTGGCGGCGCCACCTTGATCCCACAAGGGGGCCAACTCGGGCCGATCCTCGAGGATTCGTTCCTCTATTCGCCCGTCTACAACTTTCCGACCGCTTTCGCGGGGCCGTCGCAGAAACTGGCACTGGGCAATCCTTTAGCCGCCTATGGCATCTGGAACGGCGCGACCGAGATGGTCACCAAATTCGACCAGCGCTACGACGAATGGAACATCGGCACGCGCGTGCCCATGATCGAAACCGACTGCTGGCGCTGCTACGGTTTCGCGGGCCTACGCCACGTCTGGATGTGGGAACGCTTTAAGTGGCGCACGGTCGCCTACGACTTTCAGGGACTCGCCGACGCCACCGACGCCGTCGATTACTCGAACATCGTGTCCAACGCCATGTACGGCGGTTATGTCGGCTGCGGCAACGAATGCTACCTTGGTCATGGCTTCTCCGTGAGCTTGGACACGAAGGCCGCCCTTCTCATCGACTTCGTGCGCGAGATCGCCCGATACGAGCGCGGCGACAGGGCGACAGGGTCCAAGCGTTCGCGGCGCGAATACAGCATCGTTCCCGAACTCGATGCCCAACTCAATCTAAACTGGTATCCCATCGAAGGCGTCGAATTGCGTCTGGGCTACGATGCCAAAAATTTCTTCAACACCATTGCCTCGCCCAATCCCGTTTCGTTTAACTATCTCGGCCTCGATCCCGTTTGGGAGCATAAAGCGTATCGTCTGGTGGACGGGTTTCGGGCGGGCATCAGCTTGACCTTCTAAAGCGAAATCAATTTGCATGGCATGACGCACGGGCCGGGGACTTTAACGTCCCCGGCCCGTCCGCGCGCGTTTGCCTGCCGTTTCGCGTTCCCGCTACCGATAATCTTCCCGCACCGGATGAAAGATGTCCAACGCCTTGACGGGTTGATCGAGCGCGATCACCCGATGCCGCACGCCGCCGGGGATGCGATACAGGTCGCCCGGCCCGAGTGTCTTCTCCTCGCCGTCGATGACGAAGAGCGCCCGCCCCTCCAAGACCATGCCCACTTGTTCATGCGGGTGGGAATGTTCCTCGACGACCGAGCGCGGTTGCAGATCGACGACGGAAAGCATCAGGCGTTCGCAAGCGAACGTGCGGATATCGACGCCGGGAAAGATGGCGTGACGGGAACCTTCGTCGGAAGTGGGAAAGTAAGCGCTCATGGCGGTTGGCGAAGCAATGAGTTGGCGAGCGGGGGGGGCGTAAGCCTTCTGAGAGTATTCTCAGGGGGCTTACGCCCCCCGCTCGCCAGAACAGGCTACTTGTACATCCCGCCTAAAACGCCGTGCATTTCGGCCGTCTGGCGGACGATGATCGACATGTTCTGCGGCAAGAACGTGATAGTGCCCAGACCGCCGTTCGCCTGCCAGCTGTCGGGGGAGACGGTTGCCTGGATGACGTTAAGCAGGTTGTTGATGTTCTGCATCGCCTGGATCTGGTCGAGCCAGGGGACGAAGCGGATGCCGGCGTCGTTGAAGCTGCCGCCGGCTAGCAGGTTGCCGACGTAGTAGACACGCGTCGTCAGCGTGTCCTTGGCTTTCGCCTCGGTGACGATCTGGATGGCTTCGTGCTTGATGATGTAAGTCAGGCCGAGGTCGCCGAGCATCTTGCGAATGGCCGTCCGCGCGTTGATGCCGCGCGGAAACTTGAGCGATACCTGCGAATCGGAGGTGACGCCCACCGCTTCCAGCGAGGCCCGGTCGGGGATGAACGACACGCCCATCTTGTCGGAGAGGTCTTGCAGCACGTCGAAGAAGCCGGCCTTGTCGTAATCGACGTTGACGTTCGCTTTCAGCGCCTTGAGGATCGCCAGTTCCTTGGCGGAAAGGACCGGCGCGTTGATGTTCTTGCGCGCCTCCATCTTCTTGAACCAGTCCTTGGGGAGGCTCATGTCTTCGGTAACGGTGGCGGCGGACTTATCGACGCCGGCCATCGCTCCGGTGAAGCCCTTGGTGCCGTCGCCGCGCGATTCCTGGTTGGCTACCAGGGTGCCGACCGTACCCGTCGTGCGGGCGGCGGCCTGGGCCGCGGGATTGTCCGGGTTGGCCCGAACCAACTCGGCGGCCATGCGAGCCGCCTCGGCGCCGCGGCCATCGCGCTTCATCTTGTCGATTTGATCCAGCGTGCGGGCGATGGCCTTTCCCTGGGCGACCTTGGCATCGTCCTCGCCGCCGAGCGGCTTCCGCGGCGCTGTCCGCTCCAGGGCGGCCGCGGTCGTCTGCATCGTCT
>JBBSES010000101.1:0-11480 GCA_038239465.1 Gemmatales bacterium | reverse complement strand
CCCCGCGCTCCCCTAACGAATCGCGGCTAAACGTTGCCTGGCCTCGTCCTAGTGATTCAGGATGAACTCGTTGCAATTGAGCAACGCCCAGAAGATGTCTTGCAGCACGGGCGTCAGGTCGTTGGGGTTTTCCTTGATGCCGTTCTTGAGCTTGATGTTGGCCATCAACTGCTGTTCTTCCTTGACGGTGCAGGGGCGATTCAGCGTCACCAGGAACAGGTAGTCGAAGATCTGCTTGCGGGTCTTGAGCTTCATGGCGGATTGGATGGCGCCGGACTGCCCCGAGATGGCGTTGTTGACGTCGCGGCCATTCATCATGAGCAGCATCTGCACCACGGTGCCGCTGAACGTGCCCTCGTTGCCTTCGTCGTCGCCGAAGTTGACGACGAGGCGGCTCATCCACTCGGCGCGGAACTTCTTCTGCTCGGCGTCGTCCTTGGCCACGTTGGGCCGCGTGGCGACGATGATCGACTCCAGCAATTGCTCGGGGCTCATGGCCTTGAGCATCTGCCGGCTAAAGAAGACTTCGTCTTCGGCCTTGTCGTTGCTCTTGTTAGCGACGGCCTTGAGTTGATAGGCGTCGCTGGCGCAAACCCAGCGGATGAGCGTCTTGGGATTGTAGCCGGCCGAGCCGGAGAACATTTCGCCGAGGCGCTCGAGCAGTTCGTCCTGGATGACGGGGTTGTGGTCGCCGAAGTCGTCGGAAACGGCCTTTTCGGTCATGCCGCGGCCGAAGAGGTGCGCCCACATCCGGTTGATGTACGCCTTCGAGAAGTTCTTGTGACCGGTGACGAAGCGGGCCAACTCGTCGCGGCGGGAAACCTGCGCGTTCTTCGGGAGCCGGGCGCCATCGAGGAAGATCGGCTCGCTCGGCAGGTAGACGCCGTTGCGCTTTTCGAAGTAGACGATGCCGCCCTTGTTGTATTCGGCATTGTTCTTGAGAGTCAACTGCTGGCGCATGCCCATCATGCCCTGGTTGCGATCGACCGGCGTGCCCTCGCGTTCGGTCTGGCGGAAGAAGGCGTTGACGCCCCAGAAGTGCTTTTGCTTCCAGTCGCCGTTGAACGGATGATCGTGGCACTCGGTGCATTGAATCTGGTAGCCGAGGAACAGGCGAATGGTGCGGCTGGTGGCCGGCCTCATGTCGAACTGGCCGTCCTTGCCGCGCTGCGGGCCGGGGATTTCGCCGCCGAGGTTGGCCAGCAGATAGTTGACGGCGCCGTTGTCGTTGGTGCGGCCGGTGGCGGTGATGAGCTTCTCGGCCATGTCCTTGATCGACATTTCCTTGTCGGAGGCGAACATTTCCTCTTCCAGCCACAGTTGGATTTGGTCCTTGTAGAGCGGTTCGCCGGTGCGCGTCATCAGCCAGTGGGTCCAGATGCGCGACCAGTAATAGCCGTACTCGGGGCTGGCCAAAAGGCGATCGACGAGCATGGCCCGCGCTTTGCTGGAGCCGACCTTGCCCACGTCGCCCATGAACTTCTGGATTTCGTCGAACTTGGCGATGCGGCCAATCAGGTCGAGAGAAACGCGGCGGATGTACTCATAGTCGGTGCATCGCTCGGCGGTGGTGTAGAGCGTTTCGCCCTTGTCGTTTTTCCACTTGGCCGCGAGCAGATCGTTGATGACCTTGACCGCCTCGTCCGTGCTGGCGGCACCCGCGCCGGGGCTGGCGGGGAACGCGGGATCGGGGACCGTCTTCTTCGGATCGGCCGCTTTGCTGTCGCTCGCCTTGGGATCGGCCTTGCCGGTCGTCTTGTCGGCCTTACCAGGAGCCTGGGCGTGGGCCAGCACGCTCAGGCTGAACAGCAGGCCGCCGAGCAGCAGCACGCCGGCGGCGCGGCGGGGGCTGGCGTTCCTTTCGGAGGCACGCAGCGATACATTGGCCATCATTCGTTCTCCCTTTGCAGCCGACTCACTTGGGTTCAGCAATCGCCAGATTCGGGATTATGGAGGGGGTCGTCCCACCTCCGCGAGACCAGTAAGTGTAGACCTACCGAGGCTTTGCCGTCAAACGGATCGCGCCAGGGCATCGAAACCGTCTCGGACATGCGCATCTTTGGCTAAACGTGGGACGCGGCTCGCCGGAGATTAGTTCCGCGGATTTTTGGGAAGAGGAATAAGGCCGCCGGCAGCTGGCTTTAGGCACGAAATTTCGTCGGAGGGGGTATGGAACTCGACCTCGAACGAGTCCGAGAGAATGTGCGCGCCGCGACCGACGAGGATTTGCTCGATCGCGTCACGGTCTACCGGGCCGGCATGGAACCGGCGGCGTTGGAAATCATCGAGGCCGAGTTGCGCCGCCGTGGCCATTCCGCCGAAGACATCGACGACCACGCCTATCAGCGGAATGGCGTGACTCTTTGGCGAGCCGACGGGACGGCGCGTTCGTGCAGCGAATGCCGTCGGCCGGCGGTCGATGGCGACTGGGGCTGGCACTGGCTGCGCG
Source organism: Gemmatales bacterium (assembly GCA_038239465.1). Lineage (GTDB taxonomy): Bacteria > Planctomycetota > Planctomycetia > Gemmatales > Gemmataceae > JBBSES01. The sequence continues at coordinate 9,031 of JBBSES010000101.1, read as the reverse complement.
TCATGGCATGGGGCAAACGGCGCCGGCTCATTCCCCTGGTGCCGCGCTATCTCTACTACTGCGAAAAACATCGGCCCGAGGCACCGCCGGAGGATTGAACCTATCGGCTCGCCTTGACCAGCCGTTCCAGCGAGCCCCGCGCGGCCTGCGTCAGCCGCGCGCCCGCCGCTCCCCTGGCCAACTCGCCGAGCAGTTGTTGCGCCTCGGGTCCGCCCGCCTGTTCGAGGACTTCGACCGCGCGGAAGGCGCGCAGCAATTCGCCATCGGCGATGGGGCCGCTTCCCTTTTGCAAGAGGCTCTCCAACCGGACGCGGACCTCCAGGGGCGGATCGTCCATAAGGCGACGTTCCAGCACGGCTTCGGCCTGGTCGCCGGCTTTTTCCAGCTGCTCGGTGGCCTTCTTGCGAGTGGCGAAGTTGTCGGCTTCGAGGTCGGCGACCTACTGCTTCAAGAGTTTGCCATCGATGGCAGGCACCGACTTCACGCGCGACCGCAGCCACGGGACGCTTTGGCGACTTCCTTCCACCAATCGTTGCCGTGCGGCGAACGCGGCCTTGCTATCCTCCTTGGCCAGCTGGTCCCAGAGAGCCGCAAGGTTGGCGTCAGACAGCGCGGCAACCGTTTTGGGCCGTGCGGCAAGCCACGAGGGTACGTCCCAGAGGACGACGGTCGTGTCCTCCGAGCCAGAGGCAAGCGTGCGGCCATCGGGGCTGATGCCGAAAGCGCAGCGTGCCCAGGCGTGCCCGGCCATGCTCTGGCAGCGGGTCGCCGTGGCAATCGACGGCCGCGGCAGCGGGTTCGGCGGCTGTCGTCGGCAGCCAAGCCGTCTCGAATAGGGCCAACGTCAGGCATCCCCCGGCGATCCATCGGAACGATTTCATGGTTGGCACCCGTTGTTTCGCCTGTCCGGTAATTCCACACCTCCCCCAGTACGCTCAAGAGAACGCGAGAATGCAAGAGGCTTGCGAAAAATTCCGCTCGCGAAGCGTAAAAGAAGCGGAACCGCGCTTTTTTCTAATAACTTCCCCGTCTCGCTCTACTAAAGTACGTAAGCTCCGCGACACCGGCCCGGAGGGACGGGAATGGGCGACGGCGAACTGGTCCGCCAGGCACGCGCTGGACAGACCGAGGCATTCGCGGAACTGGCCCGCCGTTGGGCGGCGCGGATCACCGCGCTGTGCCACGCCAAGGTCGGCCGGGCCGATGCCGCCGACGACCTGGCGCAAGACGTGCTGTTGCGCGCCTATCGCGGGTTGGCCAATCTCGCCGATCCCGACAAGTTCGGCGGCTGGCTCTGGGGCATCGCTCAGCGCACCTGCCTCGATTGGCTCAAGCACAAGGATCGCGGCCAGGTTCCGTTCAGCGTTCTGTCGCCCGAGCAAACGCCCAACGACTTTTTGGCCCACGCCGAGGAACCGGCGCTCGATCAGAACGACGAAGTCCGCCTTCTGTTAGCGGAAGTGGATGCCCTGCCCGACGACTGCCGGCAAGTGGTCCTGCTCTACTACTACGAAGACGTCACCTACCGCGATTTGGCCGCCCTGCTCGGCGTGTCGGTCGCCACCATCAACGCCCGGTTGACCCGGGCGCGCGCCCTGCTGCGCCAGCGCCTGAGCGCTTGCCGGAGGTAAGCCATGCACTGTCTCGATGCCCTCGGTTTGCTTTCTCCCGACCTCGACCGCGAACTAGCGGCCGACGAGCGGACCCGGCTGCACGATCACCTGGAAGCGTGCGGCACATGTCGAGCGGCGGCCGATGCCGCGCGGCAACAACACGCCGAGTTACGCCGCGCGTTCGGGCCGCGCCGGCAGGCGGCGGCCGCGACGGCGGCGCGCGTCGGCGCCCGCATTTCCCTTCTCTCTCCCCGAAAGGCGACCGCGATGAACAAGACCCACGACCCGGCCCTGCAACGCACCCGCTGGCGTCTGGCCTGGCTGATGGCCGCCGCCATCGCGGGGTTGAGCTTCGGCCTGTACGAATTTTCGCGCCTTCAACCCACGAGCTCTGACGGCGCGCCAGCCAGCGCGCGCCCCTCCTTCGTCGGGTCGCCTCCCGAAACTTTCCTGACGGCGAAACCACAAGCGGCCTTCGCCAGCGTCAAGCCGTTGGCCGTCGGCGAGGCGGTGCAAACCCGCGCCGGCCAGCGCCGGCGCGTCGGCCTACCCGACGGCTCCGTCCTCTATGTCAATCAAAATACCACGGTGCAGCTGGAAGACGCGCGCCGCCTGCGTTTGTCCGCGGGCGAGGTCTTCCTCGAAGTGGCGCCGCGCGATCCAAAGGGGCCGGCCGCTAACTTCGTGGTCCAGACGCCGCAACGCCAGGTGACGGCCACCGGCACCAAGTTCGCCGTCAACGCCAGCGACGGCAGCGCCGTCCTGGTCACGCAGGGCAGCGTCGAGGTGAGCGACGCCCGTTACGCCGTGACCTCCGGCCAACAGCTGGCCGCCGGTCAACGGGTCGCCACTCCCGCCGTCCGCGTTTCGCACCTGCTCGACTGGACGCGCGAGTTGATGGCCGCCGCCGAGACGCCCCTCGTCCCCGACAGCAAATATGCCGGCGGCGCTCTGGTCGCCGTCGATCCTCACGGCCAGGAAGCGAAGCTATCGCTGCGCAAGTATCACGTCGATGTTCACATCGAAGACGGCTTCGCGCGCACGGTCATCGACCAAACGTACTTCAACCAGAACGCCGGCCGCATGGAGGGCACCTTCTACTTCCCGCTGCCGCCGGACGCCTCGCTTTCTCGCCTCGCCATGTACGTCGGTGAAGACCTCATGGAAGGCGGCATGGCCGAGCGCGAATTCGCCCGCGGCGTCTACGAGGAAATCGTCGCCACTCAGAAAGATCCGGCCCTGCTCGAATGGGTCGATGGCAGCACCTTCAAGATGCGCGTCTTCCCGCTCGAAGCCCGGCAAGAGAAGCGCATCATCATCGGCTACACGCAACGGCTGTCGTTGCTCTACGGCAAGGCGCAATACCGCTTCCCCGCGGGACACTCGCTCGGCGTGGTCCGCGACTGGTCGTTCGCCGCCCGACTCGTCAACGGCGCCGGCCTGAATCCGTCGTGCGATTCGCATTCGTTGACGCGCCGCTCGGCGGGGGCCGATCTGGTCCTCGAAACCAAGGAAAAGGCGATCAAGTTCGACCGGGACGTGGTCCTCGATCTCGGGGACGCGGCGCCGGCAAGCGCGGCCGACCGCTTCGCCCGCTTCTCCGGCTGCGATCACGAGGGCAACCGCTATCTGATGCTTCGCTATCGCCCCGAGTTTACGGCACAACGCCAACGCCAGGCCCGCGACTGGGTCTTCCTGTTTGAGGCGTCGGGCGACCGCGATCCGCTGCTGGCGCGCGTGCAGATCGACATCATTCGCGGTTTGCTGGCCAACGCGGAACACGATGACACCTTCGCGGTGCTGTCGGCCGGCACGCGCGTGCAGGTGTTTCGCGACAAGCCGGCGCGCGTGACGCCGGCCAACGTCAAGGCGGCCGTCGAATTCCTCGAAAGCCGGCAGCTGATCGGCGCCCTCGACCTGGTTGGGGCGCTCGATGCCACGCGCCCGTTCCTGGATAGCGCGACGAATCCCTATTTGGTCCACGTTGGCAGCGGCGTGGCGGCGCTGGGCGAGAAGCGCATCGACCCGCTCGCCAAACGTTTGCCCGAGAAGGCCAAGTACGTGGGCGTCGGCGTCGGCAAGCGCTGGGCGCGCGACTTCATGAAGGCGACAGCCGAACGCAGCGGCGGCCACTTTACGCAAATCAATCCCGATGAAGCCGTCGGCTGGCGGTCTTTCGAGTTGGCCGCCACGCTCAATACGCCGCGACTGATGAACATCCGCCTCGCCGGGGAAAACAGCAAGGTGCCGTTCCTGACCTTCGGCAGCGCCCTCGCCGAGGGCGAGGAACTCTGCGCCATCGCCCGCTATGGCCCGAACGACGTGCTGCCCAAGGTCGTCGCGGTGAACGGCATCCTCGAAGGCCACGAGTTTTCCGAGGAGATCGATGTCGGCGCGGTCGCCGGCGGTGTCGGCCATCTGCCGCGCAGCTGGGCCAAGCTGGAAATCGAACGCCTGCTCGCCGACGCCGACAAGCACCATCAGAAGGCTATCGTCGAACTGAGCAAGGCGATGTACGTCATGAGTCCCTTCACCTCGTTGCTCGTCCTGGAAAACGAGGAGATGTACGCGCGCTTCAAGGTGGATCGCGGTCGCAAGGACCACTGGGCCACTTACCCGGCGCCGGCCAAAATCAAGGTGGTCTACGAGCCGGAAGACGGCCAAGTCGTCGATGTCCGCTTCGCTCCCAAGACGGAGAAGCCGCATCCCAATCAGGTGATGGAAACGATCCTGGTGCGCAATCCGCCGGCCGTTATGGAGGGCGAGCGGGCGAATGGGGCCTATTACGGCACCGCCCTCGACGTGGCCCGCGGCTCCTTCGAAATGGACGGTATGCCGGGGCCGTTCGCCAAGCGGAATGGCGACTTCCAGCGGAAGTTTGGCCCCATGCAACCCAAGCCGGGCAAGAAAGCGTTCGACTTGGCTTTCAGCGAGTGGTCTCGCTTTGCCATATCTCTCCGCTCGGAGGAGTTGGCCAAGCCCCGATTCAAGGACGACGCCAAGCTTCTCAGTGATCGCGCCCGCGTTAGCCTGGGTCGCAATAAGATCGGGAACTTAAAGGGACGAATGGAGGAAATATGGAGCAAGGGCGAGCCGCGTCCCTTGGCCCCGATGCCCGAACCGTCTTTCGTCTTGGGCTATTTCGGCGGCGATGAGAAGTACCTCCGTCCCAACACCATGCAGTCGTTCAACCAAATGATGGCCGATCGACGGCGTACGCGCGGGCACGGGTCGCTGAACAGTATGCTGACCTTCGATGGGCGTCTCTTACGCACCAGGGATGCCGTGCCCTCGTCGGACGACATGGGCCTCTACCAACGGCCAGCGTTTAGCCACGACACTCGCGTGACGCACGATCTGGTCAGCTACGCCCCCGGTTTGAACTCGACGCGCGCCGATGTCGAAGCCGTCACCGAGGCCGAGGCGCTGTCGAGTCTCGCCAGCCAGTCGGGTGCCATCGACCCGGAGGCACGGCGCCTCATCGAGCAATCTCGAAGCGCCGCCTGGCACACCGCGCGGCTCGGCGAAGGCGACCGGGCCTTTACCGTCGCCTTCAACGGCCGTGACCGCTACACCTACGAGCGCACCCTGGAATTCGGCCTTCGCGAGCGCGTCGTCTGCGACGGCACTACGCTGTATCACCTGTATCCCGAACTGGGCCTGGCGGCGCGGCGAACCGTCAGCCATTTCCATCGCGCGGAGATAGTCGATCTTCTCCCCTGGCAGCTGCCGCCCGCCGACGACTTGGCCCACGGCGCCGACGTGACTTTGCTCGATCCCACGACCGTGGCAGTGGCGCCGCGCATCGCCGACGCCGCCCGCGACGACGACGGCAAGGCGGTGCCCTACGTCCGTATGCACCTCGTCTTCGATGAGAGCCGATTGACCGAACGGCACCTGGTCGAAATGCCCGCCAACAAGCGTCTGCTCCGCGAGACCTACGACGCGGAAGGCGTCGTCCGCCGCTTCGACGCCCAGGACAAGGAAACTTCCAAACGCGACTTGCGCAAGACGCCCATCGGGGCGCCGGGACTGTCGGCCGACACCGATGGCCTGGTCGTCCTCGACCTGCCTTATCGCTCGGTGAACCATGTCTATGCCACGCACGGCCTGGAGCGTAGCTGGCTCATGGACGACGATACCTCGTGGGTCTTCGATTTCCTCGACGCCGACGCGGCGACGGAATTGTTCGCCAGCGAATTCGCAAGCATGAATGCCGACGTGCTAAGCCAACTCTTCCGGCATTGCTTCGTCGCCAACGGCAGCATCAAGCGCGGCCACTTCGCGCTGATGGGTTCCGTGGGCATCCAGGTGGCGGGCGGCGCGGAGTTCGTCAAGATGTATGAAGCCAATCCGCGCGAGCCGCTGCTCGCTTACCTGGCGCTGCACCAAAATCCGAAGTACGCCGCCCTGCAAGCCTGGTCTGGCCTCCACTGGGGCGGCCTGGTGAGCGATGCGAGTCCCTTCCTGCGCCGCGTGTCGCTCTTGGCTGACCTGGAACTGCGTTGGCATCATGGGCAACCCACGCGCGGCAGCCGGGCCGTCGTCGATGCGGAGTTGAAGCGCCTGCTGGACTACGCGGCGGCCGAGCGCGAGTCGGAACTCGGACTGGCGGCGCTGACTTTGGCGGTTGGCCATATCGACGGCGAAGCGGGTCTGGCCGTCGCCGATGCCTGGAAGCGGATGAACCTGCCGGGGCTGTCGTACATCGCCCGCTACGAGGAAGCCTCCTTCGTCTTCGGCGCGGAGAAGGACCAGATGGCGGCGGCGCTGTTCCGCGACCTCTACCGCGACACCGTGAAAGCCGGGTCACTGCCGGTCATCGACCGGACCTTCCGCGACTCGCTCAAGGTGCTTAAAGGCGGCGACGCCTGGACGAGTTTCGTGCGGGAGGCCGCCGACGAATTCCTGCGGCGGAAGAATCCCGTCGCGGTAATTGGCCTGGCTTCGCAGTGCTGGGCGTTGGACGACGAACCGCTCGCCCAACTCCTCCTCAAGTTGGCCCTGAACGCTCCGGCGACCGAGGACGAACGCCTGGCGATTACCCTGAGCGCCGTGGAATTCTTGACGACGTCCCATCAGTTCGACCTGGCCGACCTGCTGATTCAGCCGATCCTGGAACATGCCGAGTATCGGAAGCGGCCGGCATTCTGGCGCCTGGGAGCGCGGGTGGCGCAGAACCGCGGCCGTACCGCCGACGCCATCGCCCGACTGGAGAGGGCCGTCGATATCGAGTACCGCGACCTGCCGGCGGTCATCGACCTGGCGGAATTGCGCCAGGACTATGGCATTCTTTTGGACCACTACCTCGATCTGGCGAAAGCGGCCGCCGTGTTGCACGCGCCGGCGCCGAACGACCTGGCGGCGCGGACCGTGAAAGCGGCCGACCGTTGGCGAGCGCTCGACCCTGAGAACGGTCCCCCCTGTACCAAGGCGGCGGAGGTGCTGCGAACGCTGGGCGCCATCGAGATGGCCTGGGATTACCTGACGACGCCCATCGGCAAGCGGCCCAACGAGGCCGGCCCCTGGCGCGGACTGGCGCAAACGTTGAGCCATGAAGGGGAATTGCTACTGGCGGATCGGGCCTTCAAGGCGGCCTTCGAGGCCGAGCCGACCGACGCGCAACTTCTGTGGGACCGTGCCCAGAATCTGCAGCGCGCCGGCAAGCTCGCCGAGGCTCGGGAGCAAATGCGGCTCATCGCCGGAGGCGACTGGCAGCCGCGCTTCAACGGCTTGAAGTCGCAGGCGCGCTGGCAGCTGGAAGGGCGTTAATCGTCGTGACAACACGTTGACAGCCGACGGCGGCCGGTGAAGGTGGACTTCCCCGGCCGTCGTCGGCTGCGTTTCGCGCTTCCCCAATACCGGCATGGTCTTTTGCGCCGCTTACCGTAAAATCATTTCGTGAGACCGCGCGACCGGCGCCTGGCGCGGGCACGTCCTTCCGGGGAAGGGCAACCATTCCTCTAGCCGACAAGGTCGAACCATGCCAGCCAACCCGAAAGAGAAACAGCCCAAAGAAGCGGCGGAAAAGCCCGAACGCCCGCAACTGACGGCGACGATCAGCCGACACGTCATGAGCGTACTCGGCCAACCGGCGTCGCTGCAGCGCGTGCAGGTTCGCCAATTGTGGGACGACCACTATCGGGTCAACGTCGTCGTCGGCACCGACGCCGCCACTGGCCGCGTCGCGCACAGCTTTTTCTTGCGCGTCGATGGCGACGGCAATATCCTCACCTCGAATCCGGCGCTCGCCAAGCATTATTGAGCGATAGGGGCGTAAGCCCTCCGTGGATTTCTTTATGCGAAACCACGGAGGGCTTACGCCCCCCGCTCGCCTTTCACTTCTACTTCTTCAACATCCCCTCCAGCGACGGGCGAATGCTCTCGGCCCAGATTTCGTAGCCCTTGGGCGTCAGATGCAAGAAATCGGGCATGATGTCCTTGGTCAACTCGCCGTCCTTGCCCAAGAACTTCTCGCCGATATCGAGGTACTTCACGCCCTTGCCGTCGTCCAGTTTGGCGAGGGTCTTGTTGATTTCCTTGATGCGGTCGCGCACGTTGTCCTCGGCCTTGGGGCTGCGCGGGAAGACGCCGAGCAATAGCACCTTGGTCTCGGGCGACTTCTTGTGGATTTCCTCGACAACGGCCTTGATGCCGTCGGCGATGAATTCGTTGCTCGGATTGCCGCCGAGGTTGTTGGTGCCGATCATCACCACGGCGACCTTCGGCTTGATGCCGTCCATCTCGCCGTTCTGCAGACGCCAGAGGACGTGCTGCGTCTGATCGCCGCCGATGCCGAAGTTGGCGGCCTTGAGCGGCTCGTATTCCTTGTCCCAGACCTTCTTGCCCGTGCTGCGCCAGGCGTCGGTGATCGAATCGCCGATGAAGAGCACGTCCACGTTCCCCTTCTTGGCGATCTCGACGAAGCCTTCGTGGCGCTTCTTCCAATTCTCGTCTTTGGGCACCGGCTTGACGGCGCTGTTGTCCTTCTTGTCCTGAGCCAGGCCCACGCCCGCCGCCAGGGCGAGCAAGGCCAGCGCCAGGAATCCCTGCTTCGTGATACGAACCATGCGCATGTCGATCCTCCCTCGGGGTAGTGGAGATGTCGTAGCAGGGAGATATCGTATGAAACGAGAACGCCGCGACTCCCGGAAAATGGTCCGAGAGACGCGGCGTTGGGAGGGATATCACGCGATCGAATGTCAGCGCGCGGCTACCGGGCGTCCGGCCGGCGCCTCGATCTTGGCTAGCTCATCGAAGGTTGTGCGCGTGGTCTGACCCGCCTGAAACTTGATGCTCTTCTTTTCGGTGAAGGTCTTGCCGTCGCGCACGAGTTCGGCGCGCAGCTCATAGTAGTAGGTTTGCCCCACTTCCAACTTGGGCGTGGCGAAGGTGCGCGGCGACCCGGCGGCGCGCAT
>JBBSES010000100.1:0-11501 GCA_038239465.1 Gemmatales bacterium | reverse complement strand
TGGGCCTCGCTAGCGCTCGACCCACCCTACATGAGCCACAATTTTGGCGTAGCCGGTCTACTACGATTCTCCGCACTCCCACCCATTGACCCGCAAGAACTCCGCCGCCCAGCGGTAGTGATCCAGCAGCCCCGCCGTCGGCCGATCCAGGATGCGATACGCGATATAGAGCGCCTCGATGGTCGCCAACCCGTTGTCCGGATCGACGTGCAGCTTCGACACGCGCGGATAGGCCGTCCGATAGCCGTGCAGCGAGCGCGGCGGCACCGTTTCGAAGTCGCGCGTCATCGACCCGGCCCAGCGCCAGCTGCCGTCGAGCAGCAGCAATCCGGCCGCAGCGTCCTCTATCGACAATTCCGGTCCATCGGCGGCCAGGCGCACGTATCCCTCCAACTCGGGACGACGATTCACCGGGTACGGATAGAAACGCATGTCGGCCCGGCCGCGCAGGGGCAAGATCGAACACTTGCGAGGGTTCTCTTTGGCGTGGCGTATCACCACGGTCGCGGGGTAGTCGGCGTGCATCGGCCCTGTCCGGTTCATTGATTCCGCGCGGCGGCGAACCTACGATGATTGTAGGGTTCGACCTCGATCCATCGCCCTCGATCTCGGAGGAATCGGCAATGACCGTGCAACTCAAATACTGCTCGATGTGAAACTACGAACCGCAGGCCGTCAGTCTGACGACCAAACTCTTGACCGCGTACAAGCAACAAATCGGCGAATTGAAGCTGATCCCTTCCGGCGGTGGCTGCTTCGAGTTGTCCGTCAACGGCGATTTGCTCTATTCCAAGCTCAAGACCGGCCAGTTTCCCGAGGAGCAATGGGCCGTCGAAGCGGTCGGCGCCCGATTGCGCTGAGCGTCCCGAAAAACCGTCGAATAGTTGCCCCTCCACGCCCGTCTTCCTTGAGACGGCACATTGCACAAGGAGGGGCTTCTATCGAGAAGTCCTTTACCAGCCCACGGGTTTGCCTAACCCGTGGGCTTTTTTCGCGCTGACTACTCGGGGTAGGTCCGGTGTTGCCCCGTCAAGATCGGGGCGATCATCTCGGCGCACGTGATGTGGCCCATGTACGCCGGATGTCCCTCGTTGGCCAGCCAGGCGTAGGCGAACGGCTCGCCCCGATAGCTGGCGAACTTGAGCAGGTCGGCGACGGCTACCTTTTCCTCTTCCACCAGTTCCTTGTAAATCTTCGTGACTTCTTCATGGCGCCCGGCCAGGTCACCGCCGGGGACGTTGCTCACGAGCAAGATTTGATCGGTCTTGGTTTTGGCGCGGGCGATCAGTTTCTTCATGTTCGCCTTCCAGTCGGCGAGGCTGACCTTGGCCCAGGTCAAATCGTTGCCGCCGAACTGGAGGATGACCAGGTCGTTGGCCCCCGCCTCCTCGACGACTTCCTTGTCCACGACTTTCAATGCCTGGGCACTGGTCCAACCGCCATGCCCGTGCTGGACGGGCGTTATGCCCTTGGTGCCGAAATGCCCTTCCCAGAGCCGGGCGGCGTGCGAAAAGTAGAGGAACGGAACGCCGTCCGCTCCCTTGACGTTCCAGGTGCCGCGATAACATTGAGCGCCGGCCGTCAGCGAGTCGCCCAGGGTGATAACCTTGAACGGCTGCTTGGCCTTGGCGCGCTCGGCCGTCTTCGCCAAATGCTCGGCGCCGTAGAGGATATCCCTGCTGGAAATCGTCGCGTCCGGCCCGGTCTTGGGATCGATCTTCGGCTTCGGGTCGAAGGTCGGCCCTTCCGTGCCGATGCGGTCGAGGATGATCCAGGTCTTTTCCTCGATCGGCCCGGCCAGCGTCAGCATCAGCTGGAAGCCGATCTTCGGATTGTCCTTGGTGGTGCCGAGTTTCTCCCAGGGCACGTCAATCTTCTTCCATTCGGTATCGACCTCGACGGGTATCTTGCCGACGTTCAGTTTCGCCTTCCGCGACGCCTTGGCGTAAAACGTCAGGCCGGCGGTCTCGGCGGGCAGCTTCTCGATTTCGTAGGCGACGATGCCGGTGCTGCCCTTGTCGAAGACGCACTTCATGGCGACGCCGTCCGTGACCGATTCCTTGGTCGCCCAGACGCGCGTCTTGAGCGGCAGGATGTCGCCCGCTTTGCCGAGGTCGGGGCAAAACCACATGCCGGTGCGGTTCTCGGAGTTCCCCTGATTCATCGCCAATGGCGTGAATTTGACCTCGGCATCGGCGCCGCGGCTGAGGGTGAATGAAAAGGCGATGGCAGCGATGCCGAGAATCGTCGCGATACGAGTCATCATGTTCGACTCCTTTTTTGTTGGCGAGCGGGGGCGTAAGCCCCCCGTGGTTCTCGGGGGGACATGCACGGGGGGCTTACGCCCCCCGTGGTTCTCGGGGGGAAATCCACGGGGGGCTTACGCCCCCCGCTCGCCCACCATTGTTAGCTTCTACCCAGAATTTTCTCGGGCCGATGCCCCAGTCTTTCGTAATATAACGATATTATTGGCGTAGATAGAATTCGTTCCCCGCGCAAGGAAGGGGGGGCGACCGTGTCTTCCTCGGACGAACGCACGAACCCTGCCAAATCGGTTACAGGCGGGTTTGGCGAAAATCCGAAGCAAGATGAGGCGAAGTACATCATCGGACAGGGCGAACGCTCCCGGTCGGAGCGGCGCGAAGGATGAACGGACCATGCAGCCGACACCATTGCCCACGGATTCACTCTTCAACATGATCGACCGTCGTTCGTGGCCCCGGTTCGAGCGCCGCGTGCGCGTTCTCCTCCTGGCGGACGATTGCGCGCTGGACGAGCCGTTCGCGGGCTGGATCGTGGACGCCTCGCGCGGCGGCGTGCGCTTGTGCATCCGCGGCGACGAGATCGCCGAGGGCGCCATAATCCGCATCCGCAAGCCAGTGGTCGTGGCGGGAGTGCCGTGGATTGGCGTGCGCGTCAAGAATCGCGTGCGTAAAGAGGAAGCGTGGCAGTTGGGCTGCGAGTTCGTCCGTCCCACCCTGCAAGAGACGGCCACCCTCTTTCTTTGATCTTCAACAGGGCTTATCGTTTCGCGCGCTCATTTGACAATGAGTTTAAGCGCGTCTTTCGCCGTATCGCGCACCTTCGGGTCGCGCGACTTGGCCATTTCTTCCAGAACCCCGACGATTTCCGGCCGATTGGCGCGCGGCCCGATGCGGCCCAGCGCCTCGGCGGGCAAAAACCGGCCGTCGCCGCCGACGCGCTCTTCCGTGCTGCTGCCGCCCGTGGTTTCCGAGCCGGCGCCGTTCACCTTGGTGCCGGTGCCGCTGTAGATTTGCAGGCGCTTGTCGTTGAGCATTAAGGTCAGGATGTCGATGGCCCTGGCGGGCGTCTTGTCGCCGAGGCCGTGCGCCAGGTAGCGGGCGGCTTCGTAGCGGACCATGATGGCGTCTTCGCTCTTCTCGGCGAGGACCATTTCCAGGGCGGCCGCCGCCCCGGAGCCTTCGAGGTCGGCCATGCGGCCCAGCGCCCAGACGGCTCGCTGGCGAACGCGCTGGTTCTTGTCTTCCTTTAACACGCGCAATAAATCGGGGAGCGCCCGCTCCAGCTGCGTGGCGATTTGCGCCAGCGCCTCGGCGGCGAACAGGCGCACGGCGTCTGGCTCCTTGGGATCGAGCGCCTTGGCGAGCAGAGGCACCGCTTCTTCGGCGCGGCGACCGATGCGGCCCAGGGCCAGGGCGGCCTTGCTGCGCACGTCGGCGTCGCTGTCGCTCAGAGCGGTGGCGAGGTCGGAGACGGCAGGAGCGGCATCGGGGCCGATATTGGCTAATGCCGCCGAGGCGAGACGGCGAATGGTCACGTCGCTATCGCGGAGTGCCTCGCGCAGCACGGGGATCGCCGGCGCCGCGAGCGTCCCGCCGATGTTGCCCAGCGCGAAGGCCGCCCCACGGGCGACTTCCGCGTTTGAGTCTTCCAGAAGGGCTCGCAACGGCGGGACCGCCTTGGCATCGTCCGATGTGACGAGGTTGACGAGCGTATTCAGCAGGGCTTTGCGTACCTCGGTGTCTCCCTCGTCGCCGACGCGCACAAGAAGGGCGGGCAGCGCGGGCCGGGCCTCGGGGCCGAGGTCGCGCAGGGCGCCCGCCACGTCGCGGCGCACCAGGGTATCGTTGTCGTCGAGCTTTCCAGCAAGCGCCTCGGCAACGGCGCGCCCCGGCTTGCCTTGCAGACGGCCCAGCGCCCAGGCGGCGTTTTGGCGCACGCCCGCGTCCCGATCATCGAGCGACGTGACGAGAGCGGCGATCACGTCGTCGCGCCCGGCCTTGATGCCGGCCAGGCCGACGGCGGCGGCGCGACGGACTCGGGCATCATTGTTTTTGTCGGCAAGGGTTTCGAGCAAGGCGGGCACGGCATTGCGGGCGTAGTCGCCGATCTCGCCCAGGGCGATGGCCGCCGCGTCGCCGACGCTGGGGTCGGTATCGCGCAAGGTTACGATGAGGCGCGGCACTTCGCGGGCGGCGCTCGGGCCGAGCTTGCCCAGCGCGAAGGCGGCAGCGCGCCGGCCCTTCGCGTCGGGACTCGTCAGCTGCTTGGCCCAATCGGTGGCCGGCTTATCGAGGAAGCGCGATTGCCCCCACGAGGAACCGGCCCCCAACGCCACCGCGAGGGCGACGAGGGCGGGACGAATGGCCGCGCGCGCGTGCATCATGGCGTGGTCCTATTTCTTGGGCGGCTTGGCGTCGGCGATATACTTCGCCGCTTGCTCCGCCGCCGCCTTGACCGTTTCGTCCTTGGTGTCCGCCGCCAGTTTCTTCAGGACCGGCACCGCCGCGTTGGCCGTTTCACCCAACCCGGCCAGGCCCGCGATGGCCGACACCACCAGGTCGTTTTCCTTGTCGTTCAGCGTCTCGATCAACTCCGGCACCAGCGGCTTGCCCAGGACGCCCAGCGAGCCGATGGCCCGCGCGGCGGCACAGCGATGAGCCAACTCTTCGTCTTTGAGCAGTTTGCCGAGGGCCGTCGCCGCTGCCGGTTCGTCGAAGTGGCCGAGCATCGAGATGGCCGCGACCGCGAAGTTCGGCTCCTTGTCCTTGGTGGCGGCGATCACGTCTTGCACCTTCGACCGCGCCTTCGCCCCCAGGTTGCCCAGAGCGTAGGCCGCCTGAATGCGCACGCGCAGGTCGGTATCGTCAAGATGTTTGGACAGCACCGTCAACGTCTTCTCGTTGAGGTAAGTCTTCTCGTCGAGGAACATGAGGAGCGTGCGCGCCCAGATGCCGACGATCTTGTCGGAATCGGCGATGCAGGCTTCGAGCGCCTTGATCTCGGCCGTCACTTCGGCCGGGCGCGGCGACTTGCCGAGGTCCTTGAGCGCCAGGATGACGGCCAGGCGCACCGGCGAACTCTTGTCGGCCAGGGACGCCGTCAAGGCTTTCATGACGGCGGCGTCGGGGCCGGCCATCGGGTCGAGTCCGACGCGACCCAGCGCCTCGGCGGCGGCCTTGCGCACTTCCCACGAACTGGTGTCGCGCAATGCCGCCGTCAAGCTGGTGATGCCGCTCTTGGCGTAAGGCCCGAAATTGGCGAGGGCACTGATGGCGTGCAAACGCACCGGTCGTTGCTCGTCGAGGATCATCTTGCCCAGCGCCGTCATGCCCTCCTGAAACCCCTTGGCGTCCTTTTCGTCAAAGCCGATACTGCCCAGCGCCGTGGCGGCGTCTGCGCGGACGCTGGCATCCGGTTCGTTGGTGGCGCTGAGGAAGTAGATGAGTACGGTCGTATACTTGCGCGCCGGTGGCCCGAAGTAAGGCAAGGTACGAACCGCCGCCTGGCGCACGGCGGGGTCGGTGCTGCGCATTTCCTTGTCGTAGGTTTTGATGTCCTTGCCGGCGATTTCGGTGGGGAAGCTCCCCATTTCCTTCTTGGGGTCTTTGTCCTTGTCTTTGTCCTTGCCCTGGGAGGAAACGAGGGCGGTGGACAGGAACAGCGCGATGAAAGCGAAGGCGAACGAACGGAGACGGCGCATGGCTCGGCCTCTCGATAAGAACACTTCCCCACGGTCAACATAGCAGCGCCGCGGGGACGCCGCAACGAATCGCGGTGGGAAGGAAACGACGCGGGTTTGCCCGCGCAAGGCGCCACGCGAACGGTCGCCCTAGCTTCTCAACCCGCGAGTCGGCATTCCGTTGGCGGAGGCATCACGAAGGCCGATGGTCGATAGTCACGGCAACCGAAGGTTGGCCCGCGACCCCCGCGGCGGCGATGCGGCGCAGGTGCAGGCCGATGAACGTCAGGGCGAAGCTCCACATCAGGCCGAATTCCAGGGCGGCCCACGCCAGGTTCAACGGCATCGCCAACGACAGGATGAAGAAGCACAGCCCCAGGGCGTAACACCAGCCCCAGTAGTTGCTGCCCATGACGAAAAAGGCCAGGCCGGTCAGGATGCACCACATCGGGTACATGGTCAAATGCTCGCGCCGGTCGAGGAACTGATTTAATTCCGAATTGACGGCCGAGGTCAGCACGCAGGCGAGCATGTAGCCGATCCAGACCGACCACAGCTGGCGTTCAGCGGCGCTGGTCGACATGAGCGTATGCACGCGCTTGCGCCAGAAGATCAATCCCATGAGGGCGAATTGACTGAAGCGGGCGCCCAGGATCCATGCGCGCGGGTAGGGTGGTCCCGGCAGGGTCAGGACGAAGACGAGAGCGTGTTCCACCAACACGATGACCGCGAACATGAGGAGCATGTTGCCCCAGGCGTGGAACTCGCCGATGTACTGGTTGCGGTCGAGGGCGCGGCTCAGCCGATCAAAGACGTTGAAACTGGGCGCCTCGATCGAATCGCCATTGAGGTAGCGCTGCAGGTCGGTCGCCAACGCCTCGGCCGTGGCATAGCGTTCGCGCGGCTCTTTTTCGAGGCACTTGAGGCAGATGGTTTCGAGGTCGCGGTCCACCTTCGGGTTGAGCAGGCGCGGCGGCGCCGGCTCGCGTTCGAGGACGTGGAGGAGCGTGTCGAGCGCGGTATCGGAGCGAAAGGGCGGCCGGCCGGTGAGCAGTTCGTAGAGGATGGCGCCGATGCTGTAGACGTCGGAATGCGGCCCGAGTTCGCGGATGCGGCCGGCGGCTTGCTCGGGCGGCATATAGCTCGGCGTGCCCATGACGCTGCCGGTGCGCGTCTGGCCGGCGTCGTCGAGTTTCTTGGCCAGGCCAAAGTCGGTGACGTGCGGTTGATCGTCGGCATCGAGCAGGATATTCCCCGGCTTCAAGTCCCGGTGCAAGATGCCGTGCCGATGCGCATGATGGACGGCGCGGGCGATCAGCAGCACGTAGCGCGCCGCGGCATGGCTGGACAGCGGCCCGTCGTCGAGGCGCTGCGACAGGCTCGGGCCGTTGACGTATTCCATGCTGAAGAAGTGGCAGCCATCGACGCTGCCGACTTCGTAGACCTTGACGATATTGGCGTGGTTCAGCCGCGCGGCCGCCTCGGCTTCTATACGAAAGCGCTGCACGTCCTCGTCGCTGCTCAACGCGCCGGACAGCACCATCTTCAAGGCAACGGTGCGTTTGAGTTCTTTCTGCACGGCCTTGTACACGACGCCCATGCCGCCGCGGCCAAGTTCTTCGAGGAGCTCGTAATCGCCAAAGGTCCGTCCCGTGACGGGATGGATCGTGGATCTTCCGTGCTGCGCTTTGGTCGGCCGCGGATCGGCGTGGTCGGCCGACGCGCTCTCGGTCAGCGTCTTGACGGCGGCCCTGGGATCGGCCAGGTCGGCGGCATCGGGCGGCATCATGGAGGATTCCGGCGCGGCACTCATGACAAGCGGACCTCGGGACGGAGGGAATTCATTTCCAGCGCGCGGCGATGCGCTGCTGCACCCAGGCGCGGAAATCGAGCATCAGGGCGGTTTGTTCCTCGTAAGCCCAGCGCATGGCGAACGCCAGCAACTCATCGGAGCGTGGTCCCGGAATGGCACGACTGGCCGTTTCGACCGTATACCGGCCGGACGGGTCGAGCATATTAAAAGTCAGCGCGACGCCGTCGAATCGCCACACCTCGGGTATCGCCAGCGAAGCGTAAATGCGCATTCGCGGTAGCGAACTGCTCGTGACATCCACCTCGATGGCCAGGTCCGGCGGCGGATCGACGCGCAGGTCGATGTGCCGCTTGCCGCGCATCCGCGCCTCGTTTGCCAACCAGTAGCAGTTATCCGGTTCGAGTCCCCGATGCGCTTTCCTGAGCCGAAAGGTCGTCGAGCGTCCAGCGCACATGGGCAGGCGCATCTCCTCCGTAAGCACGTCCACGAAGCGACCCAGCAAATAGGCGACACTGTCGTGTTCGGGCAGCGGCGACATGATCTCCAACTCCCCCCGGTCGTAAGTCAAGCGGTAGTGCGGCCGCTCCTCGAAGGTACGCAAGAGCCGGGTGTATTCTCGCCAGCTGACGTTGTGCAGCAAAAGGCGGTGTACGGTGGGAGTCGATACGGTGGCCATGGCGCTGCCCTCTTTCTGAAAACCTCCATCGCCGCCGATTATAGCCGACGCCGCGATGGCCCGCATTCTCCTTTGACCCGACGGCGGCGCTGGCTACAATCATCGAAGTTTCACGGATGCTTCGCGTACACACCACGGATCGGCTTGCCCTTGCCGATCCGAATTGCGCCCGCCGTCCGAGTGGTCTTATACGAATCCCCTCTCCCGGCCTTGGATGCCCCGCTCCTTCGAGGCGGGGAGACAGAGGATACTGACATGGGTGACGAGAAAGTGGACGAGGCGATCACCAGCGTGGCGAACGTGCCTGGCCCCCACGCGGCCATCGCCGCGCCCGGCGGGGATATCGCTCTGCAAAAGCAAGGCGGCATCGCCGGATGGTTCCAAAGCCATCCCGTCGGCTTCTGGTTCTTCTTCTGGGGCGAGTTCGCGGAACGGGCGTCCTTCTACGGCATGAGGGCCATTCTGACGCTCTACATGATCGACGAGCTCTCTTTTACCCGCGCTGACGCCGGGACGATCATGTCCTTGTTCGTCGCCGCCGCCTACTTCTTGCCGCTGCTGGGCGGCTTCATCGCCGATCGCTACCTCGGGAAATACTGGACCATCGTCGGCTTCTCCATCCCCTACATCCTCGGCCACGTCATCCTCGGCTTTGAGGAGCGAATCTTCCTCTACATCGCCCTCGTGCTGCTGGCGATGGGCACTGGCGTCATCAAGCCGAATATCTCGACCTTGATGGGCAATACTTACGACCTGTTTCGGCCGGGGCAAACCCTGCTTCGCAGCCAGGCGTTCGCCATGTTCTACTTCGCCATCAACGTCGGCGCCGCGCTTTCTCAGATTTCCATGCCCTGGCTGCGGACCAATTACGGGTACGCCATCGCCTTTCTCTTCCCGGCCGCCTTGATGGTGGTCGCCTTCGCCATCTTCGCTTCGGGTAAAGGCTACTACGCCCCCGACGTGATCAGCCGAGAGCCGAAGCCGCCCGAGGAGCGCGCCCAACAATGGGCGGTCCTCCAACGACTCTTCGCCCTGTTCCTTCTCGTCACATTCTTCTGGGCCATCTTCGATCAAAGCGGGACGACCTGGATTTTCTTCGCCCGCGATCACCTGGAATTGAGCCTCTTCGGTGTCGCCGTCGATCCCGATCAGGTGCAGGCGTTGAACCCGGTCTTCATCATGTTGTTCCTGCCTTTCGTTACCTGGATGTGGTCGGTCCTCGATCGGCGCGGCATCAAGGTGCGGGCGACGGATAAGCTTTTGGTCGGCTTTCTGCTCACCGCGTTGACGATGGGCATCCATGTCGTGGCCGCCTATCTGGCCATCGATTCGGGAGCAAAGGTCAGCCTCTGGTGGCAGGTCATTGCCTTCCTGGTCATCACTATCGCCGAGATTCTGATCTCCGTCACCGGCCTCGAACTGGCTTTCACGGCCGCTCCCAAGAACATGAAAGGCTTCGTCACCGCCTGCTGGCTGCTCACCGTGGGCTGCGCTAATTTATTCATTAATGCCCCCGTCACCCGGCTCTATCCTGGCAAGGAGGGTGGTTTGCAATTTCCCACGCCGACGAGTTACTTCGCCGCGCTGACTGTCACCATGCTCGTCGTGAGCGCAGTCTTCGTGTACGTGGCCAAGGGATTCAATCGCAGCATGGCTATCGCGGAAGCGGAGGCAGCGGCCTCTTAGTCGGGGCGTTATTCCAACACCATGACCCGCACCCGCTCCTGGACCCTGACCGACGCCGTCCACGACGTTTGGCTCGACGCCTTCGCCGTTGGCGGCGACTCCCTGCGCTTGCCGGCGGCGCCCGACTGGTCGGTTCGCAAGCGGACGCTCCGAGGAGGGGCGCGCGACGGCATCGACCTGATCGAGGTCCACAATGGCGCGCTGTCTTACAGCATTTTGCCGACGCGCGGCATGGGGCTGTGGCGCGGGGCGTATCGCGGCCACTATCTCGGCTGGCGGTCGCCGGTGCTTGGCCCGGTGCATCCGAAGTTCGTCGATCAGGGTGCGCGCGGCGGCATCGGCTGGCTGAGCGGCTTCGACGAGTGGCTGTGCCGCTGCGGCCTGGGGTGGAATGGGCCGCCGGGCGCCGATGGCAACACGCCGTTGACGCTGCATGGCCGTATCGCCAATTCGCCGGCTCATCATGTGGAAGTGCGCGTCGGTCTCGATCCGCCACACGAAATCAGCGTCGTCGGTCAGGTGGTCGAGAGTGGGCTTTTCCTCGGCCAGCTGCACCTCACCTCGACCACGACGACTGTACCCGGCTCGAATCGCCTGGTCATTCACGACGTGGTCGAGAACCGCGCCGCGGCGCCGGCCGAGATGCAACTCCTCTATCACTGCAACTTCGGGCCGCCATTGCTCGAAGCCGGCAGCCGAGTGGTGACGGCTTGCCGCGAGGTGGCGCCGCTCAATATCCGTTCGGCCGAGAACATCGACACGCTGGAATCCTACGCCGGGCCGGCCGTTGGCTTCTCGGAACAGGTCCATGCCTACGAACCGCTCGCCGACGCGCATGGCCACGCTTTGGCCCTGCTGCTTAACGCCGGCGGCGACCGCGGCGCCTTACTGCGTTGGAACCCCGAGGAATTGCCCTGTTTGAGCGTCTGGAAGAATACCGGCGCCATCGAGGATGGCTACGTCACCGGCATCGAGCCGGCCACCAATTATCCCAATTTCAAAGGGTTCGAGCGGAAGCAGGGACGAGTGAAAACATTGCCCCCCGGCGGCCACTGGCAATGCCGCTGGAGCATCGAGGTCTTCGACAACAAGGCCAGCGTCGATCGCGCTCTCGCCGAGATCGCCACCTTGCAAGCGCACGCGCCGCGCGTCACCCATCGGACGCTGCAAGCGAAGTACTCGAACCTCGGTTAGCGCTGCCGTGAAGGCCTGACGGCGGCCGGCAACAGCTAACTTGTCCACTATTTCAATCTAAAAGGGTGTTTGCAAAGAGGCTCCGAGCGGTCCATTCGGCCTTCCATCCCCTTGCTTGGGCGGCGGGCGGTGAGTAAACACCCCCCCCCCCCGCCCCAGCCACGGGGTGGGAGGCGGCCCCCGGGGTG
>JBBSES010000099.1:0-11520 GCA_038239465.1 Gemmatales bacterium | reverse complement strand
GTCGTCGAATACTGCAACACCTGGGAAAAGCGCCTCGGCGACCTGCCCTACGAGACCGATGGCCTGGTTATCAAGGTGGACGACTACGCCCAGCGCAAGCGCCTCGGCAACACCAGCAAATCGCCGCGCTGGGTGGTGGCATACAAGTTCGAGCAAGAGCAAGCGATAACCAAGCTCAAGGCCATCGAGGTGGACGTGGGCAAGAATGGCGTGTTAACGCCGGTGGCCCACCTGGAGATGGTGCAGCTGGCCGGCACGCGCGTCAGTCATGCCAGCCTGCACAACGCCGAGTACCTGCGCGCCAAGGACATCCGCGTCGGCGATACGGTTGTCGTCATCAAGGCCGGCAAAATCATTCCTTATGTTTTGCGTTCCGAGCCGGGCTTGCGCACGGGCGAGGAGAAGCCGTTCGCCTTTCCCAAGAAGTGCCCCGTGTGCGGCTCGCCGGTGAAGCCCGATGAGAAGAAGGTCTTCTACTACTGCACCGGCACCGATTGCGTCGGCCGGCTCAAGAAAACGCTGCGCTCCTTCGCCCGCCGTAGCACGATGGACATCGAGGGATTGGGCGACGAGATGGTCAACCAACTGGTGGACGCCGGCCTGGTGAAGACGCTGCCCGATGTCTACAGCCTAGAGCTAGAGGCTTTGCTGGAACTCGAGCGCGTCGGCAAGAAGTCGGCGCAAAACCTGCTCGATGGCATTGAGGCGAGCAAGACTCGCGGCCTCGGCCGCGTGCTGGGCGGCCTGGCGATTCCGCACGTCGGCGAAGCGGTCGCGGAGTTGCTGGCCCAGGAATTCGGCACCATCGACATCCTCATGGAAGCGTCCGCGGAACGGCTCGCACAAGTGAATGGCGTCGGCCCCATCATGGCGGAAGACATTCACAAGTTTTTTCAAATGCCGGGGCAGCGGCAGATCATCGAGGCGCTTCGGGCCGCCGGGGTCAAGCTGACGGAAGACGTGAAAGCCAAACCCGCCGGCGCGACGGCCATCGACGGCAAGACGTTCGTGGTGACGGGGACGCTGAAGAACTACGAGCGCGCCGAAATCGAGGGGCTCATCAAGCAACATGGCGGCAAGGCGGTCGGCAGCGTGTCGAAGAAGACCGATTACGTCGTCGCGGGCGAAAAGGCCGGCAGCAAGCTCGACAAGGCCAAGGAGTTGGGCGTCAAGGTGCTGACGGAAGAGGAGTTTGAAGCGCTGGTGGGCGGGGAATGAGTGTCGGCAACGACCTTTCTATCTTCCATGCCGAAGACACGCAACCTTGACCTCTTCATCCCGTTTCGATGCCGTGCGCTTTTTTTCTTGACGAGGGTCGCATTCCGGCCTCTAGTGGGCAGTGTCCGATAGGTAAACGCGGCTTTAGACCGGGTATAAGATCCATGTGCTTCGCCGCGTGCGAATCAAGGAGAAGCCTTCGTGCGAGCGCGCCCCGGCTGTTCTTCGCTCGTTGGTCTAGATCCCGTGACTGGTGGAACCAAGGAATACTGGGTCGAGAATGACCTCATCCAATACTTTTACAAACTGGGGTGGCAGCACAAGTTCAAGGCACTTCACTCGGTCAAAGAGGTAATCGGCCAACCGGCAGTCGTTTTTCGCGGGCTGTGCCGGGACGGACAGGAGGAAGCCATGTGTTTCGCGGGGCTGGCGTCACATCGGTATTCCAATCATGGCGCCGAGTTGCCACCGCCCCACGGCATGACGTTCGTCGTCTACGTGAGGAGCGACGACGTAATCTTTCGGTGAGAATGGGAAAAGGCGGATCAGAACGCTACCTACCCCCACGGCTACCGAGAGCGATTTGGAGCGATTCTATGGCCGCGTTAGATGTCATCGGATTCATGGAAAAACTAGAAGCCACCGAGGCGCCCCCCTTTACTTCGCCGCAGTGGCGTTACGGCGCTGAGGAAGACGCGCTTACCTTTTACTTCAGGAACGAGGAGTCGTACGCGCATCGACTGAACGAGTACGTTACCATCTTCCTCGCCTTCGACGGCGATCAACTGGTCGGATGCCAAGTCAAAGGCGTTCGACGGAGGCTGAAGTCGGATGGCCAGTTCGCCGTCAGTCTCGTCGGCCAATCGGGGAAGGTGGAGATTGGGATGATTTTTCACCTGTTGGCTTACGATACCCCTGACCCGCGGCTGGTTGAACTCGGACAGCGGGCAAAGGGGCTTAACGTAGATGCCAGCGAACTCATGCCGTCCTCTTGACGGGGCGATAGTGCAGCGCTCGGAAACTGTCCCCTTTCGGGCCTGAACGCCTCAGATGTGGTCGGGTTTTCAACCGGCCGCGTATTCCCATTCGGGGTCTGCTTTCGTGAGACTTCTGCTTTTTAGCGACCTGCACGCGGATGCCGATGCCGCCCAGGCCATCGTCGAGCGCTTTCGTGAAGCCGACGTCTTGATCGGCGCCGGCGATTTCGGCAACGGGCGCAGCCAAGTAAACGTTTGCATCGACATCCTGCGCGCGATTGACCGCCCCACCATTCTCGTTGCCGGCAATAACGAAAGCACCGATGAATTGATCGAAGCGTGTCGCGGCTGGTCTCACGCCCGCGTCCTACACGGCTCCGCCGTGAGCGTTCAGGGCGTCGCCTTCTTCGGCATCGGCGGCGGCATCCCGGTCACGCCGTTTGGCAGCTGGAGCTACGACTTCACCGAGAAACAGGCGACGGCATTGCACGCTGATTGTCCCGTTGGCTGCGTTCTGGTGAGCCACTCGCCGCCGAGGGGGGCGGTGGACGTGTCTTCTCGCGGCCAGGGCCTCGGCAGCGCGGCCGTCCGCGACACTGTCCTACGTTGCCGGCCGGTTCTCGTCGTATGCGGCCACATTCATGCCAGCGCGGGCAGGCAGGAATTCATCGAGCAAACGCCCGTCGTCAACGCTGGGCCGCGGGGAATGGCCTGGGAACTAGCGACGACTTCGGCGTGATTGGAAGCCGATACGCTCCGGAGTTGAGAGTTCGAGGCTTACGATCCCCAATGGGTGTTCGGCGCAAAACGCAACGCGGAACGGTGCCGGGCACCGTTCCGCGTTTTTCGTTCCCCGTCGTCCCGGTGGGGGCCGGGAGAGGGCGGACGTCAAAGCGAGGTCGTCGCTTTCTTACCCTTAATACTTAACCTTCTTGGCTTGCTTGCGCAGAATTTCCAGGACCTGGCCGTCGAAGGCCGACTTCTTCGTGTCTTCGCTGACCTTCTTGTTGATGAAGTCGGTGCGATCCTTGTCCAGTTTCAGGGCTTCCTTGCGGAGTTCCTCGCGCTTGCCATCGAGCTTCTCGAGATGCTCCTTCTGTTCCTTGACGTTCATCTTTTGCATCTCGGCGGGCAGTTCATCTTTCTTCAAGTCTTCGAGCTTCACCCGATTGTTCTTGACGGCGTCCACCAGGTCGTAGCTGGCGTTCTGGCCCTTGCGGGCGTTGAACAGGGCGCGTTCGGCGGCCGCCGCGGGGGCCAGATTGCCGGCGCCTTCGGCCTTGTCCTTGGCTTCCGCTTGCTTCTTCATATCCCCGAAGCCGACCGTGGACTTGGCCAGTTCGCCGTTGATCTCGGACAACCGCTTGTCGAAGGGCGTTTCGACAACGGTCTTTACGCCGCCTTCTTGCGAAATCTTGACGTAGCTGCCCTCGGACTTCTTGGCGATATCCTGCCAGAACTTGGTGCATTCCGCGTCGTCGCCGCACTGGATGGTGTTGATGATGATGCCCTTCTCGCACGCCTTCTTGCACGTCACCGGATATTTGACGTCGTCCTTATAGTCCATGTGCGGGGGGGCGTCGCCGACCAGGAAGATGATGCGCAGGGTGTCGTCGTCCTTGCTCCAGCTGATCTTGTTGATCGATTCATCCAACGCCTGGTTGACGCTTTCGGGGATGTCGCCGCCGCCGGCCGCCTGGAACGTCTTCAGGTTGGCGTGAACGGCGTCGAGGTCTTCGGTCAGGTCGTAGACCTTGGTGACGTATTCGTCGCCCTTATCGCGGAAGGCCACCAGGCCGATCTTCACGTCGGGCGTCGGCTTGCCGCTAACGATCTGGTTGGAGATCGCCCAGATTTTCTCCTTGGCCCGGTCGAGCAAGCCCTTCATGCTGCCCGTGGTATCGAGGCAGAAGACGACTTCCACGCGCGGCGGCGCCGGTTTGTCGGCCGGCTTGTCGGCAAGGGCGGGGCCGGTCAGGCACCAGGCGGTCGCGGTCGTCAGCAGGGCGGCGATCCACAAGAGCGTTCGGCCAAACATGGTCTCTATCCTCCGGCGATGGGGGGATGCAGCTTATATGCTTTAGACGATGCACCGCTGACGATGGATTTGCCCGGCCCAGGCCACCGTTACCGAACGGTTACATATACTGCACATAGCGACACGTATGGATCGCGATGAAAACCTCGGATCGACTTGCCACGTATGGAAGACATGGCATCAGCACCGCACGCCCTTCCAGAACTGGACGAACCGACTCTGCTCGCCGGCCTGCGTGGCGGCGATGCCGCCGCCTACGAGGACTTCGTCCGCCGTTATGGCACTGCCTTACTCGTCGTTGCCCGGCGCATCCTCGGCAATGAGGAAGACGCCCGCGACGCCCTGCAAGACGCCTTCCTAAGCGCCTTCAAGCAGATCGACCGCTTCGACGGCCGGGCACGGCTTGGCACCTGGCTGCACCGCATCGTCGTCAACGCCGCCCTGATGCGTCTCCGCCAACGCCGGCGCCACCCGGAACGGTCGATCGACGCCTTGCTGCCCCACTTCACTGACGACGAACATCAAATCGATCCGCCCGCGCGCTGGCCCGATTCCGCGGAGGAGCAGGCCCAGCGCGGCGAACTCCTGGCGCTTGTGCGGCAAAAAATCGACCATTTACCGGAAGATTACCGTACCGTTTTGCTGCTACGCGACATCGAAGAGCTAGACACCGAAGACACCGCGCGGCTCCTGGGCACGAGCCGGGGCGTCGTCAAGACGCGCCTGCATCGCGCCCGGCAAGCATTGCGCACCCTGTTGGACCCGCACGTCCGAAAGGCCCAAACATGAACTGCCGCGAGTTCACTGAATTTCTCGACGACTACCTTTTCGGCGACCTGCCCGAGGACGAGCGCGCCGTTTTCGAGGAACACCTCGCCCAATGCCCCGACTGCGAGGCCTACCTGGAAAGCTATCGCCGTACCATCGCCTTGGAAAAGGCGGCGCTGGATGACGAGACGCGCGACGCCCTTGCCGCCGCCATGCCCGAAGAATTGGTGCAAGCCATTTTGGAAGCTCGGCCGCTGGTGCGCTAATTTTGCCGTGACCGCGGTCATCGATCCGCATCCAACTTGAAGAAGCCTCCGGGGGACTCGCGTCCCACCCAATGAAACCGTACCGGCTGCAGACGGGGCGGCGGGGGAGGCGTTTTTTCATCGGCATATCATCATGGAGTTTCTCATGGTCCTGGTCCGGCACTTAGTCGTCAGCGCCGCGCTGCTGCTCAGCATCGTCCTCGGCGGCGTCGGCTGCGGTTCGTCCCCGTCCACGCCCAAGGACAAGATGAACACCGGCGGTAAGATGGATGATAAGATGAGCACCGGCGGTAAGATGGACGACAAGAAAGATAAGATGGACAAGATGGACGACAAGAAGTGATATCCCGAAGCTGGCCGCGGTACTCTCCGCCGCGGTTGGCTTCTTCCGACGAGGCTTCGCATCATGGTACGTCTACAAGCCAAACACCCGCGCGCCATCCGCTGGATGCACTGGATTAACTTCCCCGTGCTATCCATCATGCTTTGGAGCGGCCTGCTCATCTACTGGGCTAACGATCCCTATGCCATTCGCATGGGCGGCGTCGAACTCTTCAAATTCTTCCCGACTGGGTTCTACTCCTTCTTCAATCTCGAACACGGCCTCGCTACCGGAATGGCGTATCATTTCCTATTCATGTGGTTCTTCGCCATCAACGGCCTCTTGTATGTTCTCTACACCGCCATTTCGGGCGAGTGGCGCCACTTATTGCCTCATTGGCGTACCCCCGCGGACGCCTTTCAGGTGGTCTTGCACGACTTGTACATCCGCAAAGAGCCATTGCCGGCCGCCAAGTTCAACGGCGCTCAACGCTTGGCCTACACGGGCGTCATTCTCATGGGGGCCGGCTCGGTGTTGACGGGCCTGGCTATCTATAAACCGGCGCAACTATGGTGGCTGACGGCCGGCTTCGGCGGTTACGAATGGGCACGCCTCTGGCACTTTGCGTTAACTATCGGCTACGTCCTGTTCTTTATCGTTCATATCGCGCAAGTCGCCAAGGCGGGGTGGAACAATTTCCGGGCGATGGTTACCGGCTACGAACTCACTCCCGTCGAGGAATCGATCCATGCCTGAGAAACCGAACTTGACGGGAGCGGAGGCCGAGCGGGCCATGGCACGAATGTCCCGCCGCGGCTTCGTGCTCGGCGCCGTCGCCGCCCTGGCCGGTGTTGGCGGCATGACCTGGCTGCGTTTCACCGGGCAGGAAGGCGGCCTGCCCTGGCCGCTACGCCGTGTCTTGCAGTTTAACGAGAGTCTGGCGCAAGCGACCTTCTCGCCCGAACGCCTGTCGCCGACCTTCCCCGAAGATCGCATTGCCGTGCCGCCGCGGATCAATGGCGGGATCGGCATGGTCGCCAAACTCGACCCCGCGGCCTGGACGCTGCGCGTCGAGCAACCGGATAAACCGGCGCGCGAATTCACCCTCGACGGCCTGAACGGTCTAGCGCGCGTCGATATGGTTTCCGAATTCAAGTGTATCGAAGGGTGGAGTCAGATCGTGCAGTGGGGCGGCGTTCGCTTGCTCGACTTCCTGGTCCAGCACAAGCTGGGCACGCGCGACGGCCAGGCCCCGGACCTGAAGCACGCGCCCAACAACCTATATAAATACGTCTACATGCAGACGCCGGACGCCGGGTACTACGTCGGCCTGGACATGCCCAGCGCCTTACATTCGCAGACGTTGCTGTGCGACACCATCAACGGCCAACCGCTGCCGTCGGACCACGGGGCGCCTCTGCGTCTGGTCATCCCGATCAAATACGGCATCAAGAATATCAAGCGCATCGGCCTGATCCGCTTCCAGGACGAACGGCCCGCCGATTATTGGGCCGAGCGCCGTTACGATTGGTACGCGGGGCTATAAGCCGTCATTTTCCCTTCGACGTGCGGAACATCCAGGCGCGTTCGTACTTCTTGCCGTTCACGTCGGCCGTGATTTTGGCCGAGTATTCCTGATCCTTGACCAACGGCTTGGCCGGGATCAGCAGCACCGCGTTCCACTGCGGATACTTCGTCGCGGGGGCCTCTGGCGTCGTTACGTAGCTCTCGATCGTCTTGCCCTTGGCATCGGTAAGGGTCATGTTCGCGTCCTTGACCTTCTGCTCGGCCGCGAACATGACCGTCACGGCGCACCCCGCCTTGCCCTTGTGCTTGGTGGGGAAGGGGTCGGGAATTTCGGGATAGAATTCCAGCGTCACGTCCTTTTGGCCATCCTCGGGATAGAAGACGACATCCTTCATCGGCGGCTTGTCGAGATCGACGCCGCTGATGCAATCGACCACGGCAACAGTGTAGTCTTTCTCGGTGTAATAGCCGATGCCGACTTCCTTCAAGTTCGGCTGCAATAGCGGCAGACGATGATAGAAGGTACTCATCCATCCCTCGACCGCCTGCGTCGGTTTGACGAAGTGAATGACGCTCGACTTGGCCGCCTCTTCCCCGTCGGCGCTATAGCCCTTGAGCGACTTGTCTTCCTCGTGCGCTTTCAACCCCTCGATCTTGGGGCTGCCCTTGTTGATAACCATGTACTTGGCGTGGTTCGTGCAACCGGCCGTTAGCGGCGCCGAGAGTTTCACCGGCTCCAGACCGCTGGCTTTGCGCGCGACGTTGACCAAGTCCAGCGTTTTGCGCAACTCGGCGTCCTTGAGCAGGGCGTCGGCCTTGTCGTCTGCACGGGTTGATACGCATGTGAGCGCGGCGATGAGGCAGGCGAGCGACAAGTCGAGAGGGGGGTAAGCTTTCATCGATGGTTTCCTGATACGTGGAGTCAAACGGTAGAGCGTAATTGATGGCCAGCTGTCGTTGCCGAATGGAAGAAGGCAATGGGCTACGGCCCTTCCAGGCGCCCCAGCCGCAACGCCACGTCCGCCGCAAGGGAACTGTGCGGAAACAAATCGAGATAGCGGCGCAGACAAGCCTTAGCCGAAGGAACGTCGCCCGCCTTTTCGAATGCGCTCGCCAGGTTCACATACGCCGGTTCGTAATGCAGCTTGCAGCGCAGCGCTTTCTTAAAGGCGTTTTGCGCTTGCCGGCTATCCGCGTCCAGGAGGGCCAGGCCGAGCAGGTTGTACAAGGCCGGGTCGCCGGGGTCGCGCGTCGTTTGCTTTTGCATGAGGCGCTTTAAGGCCGGCAGCCGTTGGTACTCGTACAGCTTTTTGCCGACTTCCAGGGCGAGATAGCGATTGCCCTGGTTGGCCTCCTTTTCCACGAGAGCGATGAGAACGCCTTCCCCCGCGGCGTTGCCGGCTTTGAGGGCATCAGTGCCTTCGGCAAGGGTTGCATCGAGCCGGTCGGCGACGGTTTTCTTGGCGATGGCGGGATCGTTGGCCAATAGCAATGAGCGGCCACGCGCCCGGCTCAGCAGTTCCGTCAAACCCATGCATCGGGAATAGCCCGTTTCGTCGTAAGGCCCTCTTCGCGTGGGGAAGGGGTTCGCGGCGCAGGCGAATTCATTCTCCGCACCCGTCGCGCCCGCGTGCAACGGCCCGGCGCTCAAATTCCAGACCGCGCCATGTCTGCGGCGCAGGTGTTCGCCCTGGAGGGCGCCTAGCACCAGCTGCCGATGGAAGGCCGCCTTCTTGTCCAGGGACAGGGCATGGAGTTCCCTGGCCAGGCGATCGAGGCCCTTCGGCGTGTCGGCCACTTCCTCCCCAAAATGGTCTTTCGCCAGAGTGCGAAAGGCTTCGTCCAGCGCGGCGAGGAGCGCGGGTGTCAGCGTGGTCCCGTCCGCGTCGGCCGGGACTTTCGCCTCCACGCATGCCTTATCCAAGAGGGCGGTAAACTGGTCGGTCCCACGCGCCGGCGGCATCTTTTCTCCATCGGCGAAGCGCTGGGCTGACTCCACCGGCAGCTGCCGCAAGCGCTGCCGCGATCCCTGGGCTTCGCTCTTATGCGTCAGGAAGAATAGTTCGCCGTCGGCGGCCACGCTCGGCGAGGAGAAGCCGCCGCCGCGGCTGAGGCGCGTTTCTCGCCGCGTAGCCAGGTCGAGCAGACAGAGATCTGGCGCCCAATCCAGGCCGCCGTCCTCGTCGCGGCAATCGGCCGGCAACGGATCGATGCGTCGGGCGTAGACCAGGGAATTGCCGTCCGGCGTCCAGCGAATGGGGCCGTCGATATGGTCGGCCGGCGAGCCCGCTTCCATCGTGCCGTTGGCCAGGTCGAGGGCCAGGACACGCCAGCGCGCCGCGATCCCCTCGGCCTGGCCGTGATCCGAGACGACGGCCAATTTCTTGCCATCGGGCGAGACGCGCGGAGAAAGCCACTGCGCGGGACCGGCCGGCACGACGACGCGAACCGCCTTGGTATCGAGATTGCCGACCACCAGTTCGCGCGGGTCGGGCGTGTCGCTATCGACCTTGCCCGTCGGATTCGAGCGGACGAAGACCAGCTGGGCCGGATCGTTGGGAAACGGCGCCGGCGCCATGCCGCGAAACGGCAGCACCTCCGTTTTCCGGTCGGCGACGTTGACGCGCAGCAGCTGGCCGCCCGCGTTGGCCAGGTACACGAATTGACCGTCGCCCGACCATGCCGCTTCCCCGACGGGCCGGAGTTCGGGCCGCGATCCCGCAGTCGGCGCCGGCCGACCGGCCACCGGCCGCGCGGGTATGTCGATGTCAATCGCCTGGGGAGCGTTGAACGGGCCGACGATCAACGAATTCTCGTGAATATAAGAGAGTTGCGTGCCGTCGGGCGATACGGCCAGCGAGGAGATATGCTGCCGCGACGGCGCCTTCCACGTTTCCTTGGTGCGGTTCAGGAAGCGGTCACGCGCGGAGGGTTTACTCGGCCCCTCTTCGGTTGGCTTGCGCACGTCCTCCGCGACCGGATAGGGCAGGGAAGCGGCGTCGGGCAAGTCGTCTTCATCCACTTGATTTTCGACCACGGTCGTAGGCGGCGTCGGCCAGGCGCCCCCTGGTCCACCGGGACCGCCGGCAAACATCATGGCGTTGAGATTGCTAATCATGCTGATCAACGAGAGGACGACCAGGCTGAGGCCAAGAGCGGCGAAACCCAGAAAGATGGCCGCGATCCGCCAGCCCTGGGAAATGCGCCGCATCGGCACGGCCTCGGGATATTCGTCCAGGCGCTCGGCGTTCATGTGCGGTCTCCGTGGCGGGGCGCGAAACTAGGTTAATCCTATCACGCTCCGAGAAATTCGAGCAGCACGCGGTTGAAGCCACGGCCATCCTCCAACGGCGGCGCGTGACCCACTCCCGGCAGCAGCGTCAGCATCGCTCCCGCGACGCGCTCGACCAGTTGCCGCGAATAACGCGGCGGCGTCAGCAGATCGTCCTCGCCCACGACTACGCGCGTCGGACATTTCAGGGCGGGCAGCCGGTCGATGGCGTCGAAGGCGCAGACGGCGTCGAGCTGGCGAAACGTTCCCTCGGCCTGTTGCGGGTAGGGATTCTGCCGCATCAGCGCCCGCAGCCAGTCGGCCTGGCCCGGCACCTCGAAAAAGCGCGGGCTGACCAGCAGGGGCAGAAGCGTCTCGAAGAACTCGGCGGCGTCCTTCGCTTGCCGGCGCATCATGCGCAACAGTTCTTGCATGGCGCGAAACCAATCGTCCGTCCGAGCCACGGTGCTTACGAGCATCAGGCCGCTTATCCTACCAGGATGGCGCAGCGCCAACTCCTGAGCCGCCATGCCGCCGAGCGACAGGCCGACGACGACCGCGGCGGGCAGGTCCAGGAATTGGAGGAGCGCCGCCACGTCGTCGGCCACGTCGCCGAGCGTGTAGGGTGTCTTGGCGTAAGATGAGCGGCCACAGTCGCGCAGGTCGAGCGCCACGCAGCGAAAATTTTTCGCGCAGGCGCGGACTTGCCCCATCCACGAGAGGTGATCGCCACCCAGGCCATTGAGGAAGACGATCGGCGCGCCCTGGCCGGTATCGGCGTAGTGGAGGTCGAAACCATTGCAAACGGCGGTCGGCATGGCTGGCTCCCGGTTCGACGGGCGCGCAAGGGAAACGCGAATCCTCGTCATCATGATACGGCGGGCGTCGGTTCCGCGTCTTGATTTCATCCGTCGCGCCTCTTACGATCAACGCTCGCTTTTCTCTCCCCATTGAGGAACCGATGGCCCCGCGTGCATCTTCGAGGCCGGCCGCGCCGCGCCCGGTGACGGCCGAGCGTGCCGCCCTTTTGGTTAAGCTCCTGCGCCTGTTGGGAGAAGGCCCGCGCAGCCGCGCCGCCTTAACGCGCCTGCTCCGCCGCGACGTGCGCAGCTTTTACCGCGACCGGGTTCTCC